>CAZFBP010000005.1:0-4049 GCA_964517255.1 uncultured Chryseobacterium sp. | reverse complement strand
GACCTGAACGTTCCCCAGGACGCCATGGGCAACGTGACCGACGACACAAGGGCACGGGCGATCGTGCGAACGGTGAACAAGATCACTGGCGACGGAGGCAGCGCGATTCTGATGAGCCACCTCGGAAGGCCCAAGGGCAAGGTGAACCCGGCCATGAGCCTGAAGCCGATCGCGGATCACCTGAGCAATTTGCTGGGCAAACCCGTGCTCTTCGCCACCGATTGCGTGGGCCCTGATGCGAAGGCCAAGGCTGCCGCGCTGAAACCCGGCGAAGTGCTCGTGCTGGAGAACCTGCGCTTCCACCCGGAAGAGGAAGGCGGCGACGAGCGCTTCAGCAAGAGCCTCAGCGAGCTCGGTGACGTGTACGTGAACGATGCCTTCGGCACGGCGCACCGCGCGCATGCCAGCACCACCATCGTGGCGAAGTTCTTCCCGACGGCCAAGCTCTTCGGCTACCTGATGCAGGCCGAGATCGACAGCGTGGGCAAAGTGCTGGGCAATCCCCAGCGCCCCATGACCGCCATCGTGGGCGGAAGCAAAGTGAGCAGCAAGATCGAGGTGCTGCGGAACCTGATCGGCAAATGCGATGAGCTGATCATCGGTGGCGGCATGGCCAACACCTTCGTGAAGGCCATGGGCGGGCAGACCGGCGCATCGCTGGTGGAAGAGGACCTGCTCGATACCGCGCGCAGCATCATCGCCGACGCAAAAGCGAAGGGCGTGAAGCTGCACATCCCCACCGACGCGGTGGTCGCGGATGCGTTCGCAGAGACTGCCAATACGGATCAGTGCGCCGCTGACGTCGTGCCCGATGGCTGGATGGCGCTCGACATCGGCCCGGAGAGCGTGGAGGCTTTCCGTGCCGCTGTGCTGCGGAGCAAGACGCTGCTCTGGAACGGCCCCATGGGCGTGTTCGAGATGAAGCCCTTCCAGCAAGGCACGGTGGCCATCGCCAAAGCGGTTGCCGAAGCCACATCGCACGGCGCTTTCTCACTGGTGGGCGGTGGCGATAGCGTTGCGGCCGTGAACCAGTTCGGCCTGGCCGAGAAGATCAGTTACGTGAGCACGGGCGGCGGGGCGATGTTGGAATACTTGGAAGGGAAGGTGCTGCCGGGGATCGCGGCGGTGCAGGGATGATCAATCCTAGCGGAGCTCGCTTTCCACTTCCTCCTTCAAGCGCTCCATCCACTTCGCATCGTTCAGCGCCGGCACAACCAATGGCGCGAATGCACTCACCGGCGCATGAAGTCGTGATGCTTCGCGTGCGTCAGCTGGTGGCATGCTCCCTTCCGTCCAGCCGTGCAGCAGGTTCAGCGCGATGCTGAGCGTGAAGGCCGAGCGCAGCACACCGAAGGCGATGCCTGCGATCTTATTCGGAATGCTCAGGCTGGCGAGGTCGATGAGCTTGGTGAGGCCGTGCCCGATGAGCACCACCAGCGCCAGCACCAACGCGAAAGTGATCAGGAAGGCAAGGGCCGCGCTCTTCACCCCGAGGCTCAGGACATCCACCACGCGCTCGCTCAAATGAATGCCCGTCCAGATGCCGAGCACCATGCCAACGAGCGAGGCCAGCTCGATGATGAAGCCGCGCCGGAAGCCCTTCCACCCAGCCACGCCGATGATGATGAGCAAAAGGATGTCGAGCCAGTTCATGCGCGGCGAAGATGGAGCACTTCGGACGCTTCATCTTCGCGGCCCCATGGACCTCACCTTCGAGAAACGCTGGCGCGATCGGGTGGCTTCGCTCTCGAAGCGATTCGACGCGGGGACCCCGGACCTGAACAGCATCATCTTCCTGATCGGCGTGCAGGAACTGGGGCAGGGCGCGCGCGAGTTCAGGAAGGACGAGAAGGTGAACCTGATGCACATCGGCATCTGCGTGCTCCTGCTTCCTTATGGCTATTACAAGGAACTGGGGCGCGATGCGGATGGCTGGCCGCACTTCGAGCGCGTGAAGGACCTGCCGCCTTTGGGCGATAAGGAGCAGGAACGGCTGATGAAGGAAGCCGTGCTGGACTACTTCGAGAAGGCGTGAAAGGACCTACTCCGCAGGCAGCAGGATGATGGTCTCGCTGTTCTCCTCCTCTTCCTCGATCTTGATGATGCCCTCGCCCACGAGCGTGTCCCACGTGCAGAGCACATCGAGCACCGCGAAGCCGCTCTGGCCCTTCTTGTAGAACTCGGAGTAATCGAAGACCGCCAAACCTCCACCGTCGGTGGTGAGCTCCTTGTTCAGGCGGCTGGGATCACCCAGCGGGAGGGCAGGGTCGGCGTAGAGCTTCACCAAGGCCTCGGCCACCTTGGTGCCGTCCTCAAGCTGTACGGTGATCAACGCCTTGGTGGGCTTTTGCTTGTTGCAGGCGGGCAGCGCTGCGGCCACCAAGGTCAGCACCAGCGCGGCGGTAAGAACGCGGAATGGGTTGAGCAGGGTCATTGGTCTAGTTTTGAGCGCCTTCGCCAAGGCTTAGCGGATGTCAAATGTAAGGCGGTGGTCTTTTCGGTGGTGGCGCGGCCTGATTGCCGTGGCGATGGCTTGCGTCAGCCATTGGACGATGGCCCAAGGCCCGGCGACGCCTGCCAGGCCCTTGGTTGAGATTCGCACCACCCTCGGGGTGATCGTGGTGGCCCTGTACAATGAGACCCCCCTCCACCGGGACAACTTCCTGAAACTCGCGCGGGCCGGGGCCTACGATAGCCTGCTCTTCCACCGGGCCATCCCCGGCTTCATGGCCCAGGGCGGCGATCCGGACAGCAGGCGCGCCAAGCCCCTCGCACTACTGGGCGGCGGGGGCCCAGGACACACCTTGCCCGCCGAGATCCATGCCCGATTGGTGCATCTGCGCGGGGCCTTGGCCGCCGCCCGGGAGCCCGATGAGGTGAACCCTGAACGCCGCAGCAGCGGCAGCCAGTTCTTCCTGGTTCAGGGCAGAGCGCATTCCTCCGAGGACCTGGCCCGTGTGATCGAGCGCAACGCCCGCTATGGCAATACAGTGAGTTATTCCGAAGAGCAGCGAAAGGCCTACACCATGCGTGGCGGCGCGCCGCACCTCGATGGCGCCTATACGGTCTTCGGCGAGGTCGTGGAGGGGCTGGAGGTGCTCGATGCCATCTGCGGCGCGCCCACGGACAGCAATGACCGACCATTGACGGACATCCGCATCTTCGTGCGCCCTTTGGAATGAGCCTCACTGAACGCATCGCCCGTCTCGAGGACGAACTGGCCAAGGCCGAGGCCCGCACCGCCGATGAGGTGGAGCGCTTCCGCGTGGCCATGCTGGGCCGCAACGGCGCGGTCACCGAGCTCTTCGAGGCCTTCAAGTCGGTTGCAGCCGAAGAGAAGCGCGCCCTGGGCCAGCGCATGAACCAATTGAAGCACAAGGCGCAAGGGCGATGGGAGGAGCTCAAGGCCAAGGTGGGCGGTGAGCAGGACGCGGGTGGTCAACCCATCGACAGCTCGGCGCCGGCGCTCACCGAGCCGGTCGGCTCCGTGCACCCGATCACCATCGTACGGCAACGCATCGTTGACGTCTTCGCGCGCATCGGCTTCACCGTGAGCCAGGGCCCCGAGGTGGAGGATGACCACCACAACTTCAGCGCGCTCAACTTCCCGCCTGATCATCCTGCGCGTGATATGCAGGACACCTTCTTCGTGCAGGGACCAGGCGGCATGGCGCTGCGCACGCACACCAGCAGCGTGCAGGTGCGCGTGATGGAGGGGCAGAAGCCGCCCATCCGCACGATCTCTCCCGGACGCGTGTATCGCAATGAAGCCATCAGCGCGCGCGCGCATTGCATGTTCCATCAAGTGGAAGCGCTTTACGTGGACAAGGGCGTGAGCTTCGCGGAACTGAAGGGCACCCTCGATTATTTCGCCAAGAGCCTTTTCGGCCCAGAGGTGAGCATACGCCTGCGGCCGAGCTATTTCCCCTTCACCGAGCCCAGCGCCGAGGTGGACATGAGCTGCAGCATCTGCGGCGGCCCCGGCTGCAACGTGTGCAAGCACAGCGGCTGGGTGGAGATCATGGGCTGCGGCATGGTGGATCCCGCCG
>CAZFBP010000004.1:5645-31932 GCA_964517255.1 uncultured Chryseobacterium sp. | reverse complement strand
CCCTTCAACCCGGACAGCTTCATCTATGCGCCCGTATCGCGCAAGCCCTTCCTGCTGCGCGCGGGCATGATGGCCGTGAGCGGCCGCAACGCGCCGGTGCTGATCTGCAAGGACCCCGAGCCCTTGGTGAAAGGCGACACGCTGCAGTTCGGCAGCATGGAGAAGCCCACCGACAACGGCAACTGGAAGGAGTGATTCCATGAAGAGCGGGGGCTGGAGCGCGCCGCGCTATGAGCCTGCCCGCGATCGGGCCTGGCACCTGAGCATGCTGGTTGCCGATGGCGCTGCGGCGTGGTGCGCCCATGACGCGGCCAACGGCGATCCCGTGGCCATGCGCTGGTCTGAAGGGCTGAGCGCGCTGGATGCCGACGACCTGCCCACGCATCCGCGTTCGGCATCGTTCGTCACCTTGCCCGAATGGAGCGCTGTGGTGCCGGAGACGGCCCTTGAGCCCGGTTCCGAAACGGACCATCTGCGCCTGGTGCATGGCGGCCTGCCCACCGGAGCGATGCGTTCCGAGCCGGTGGAGGCCCTCGGCGCCGTTTGCCTCTACCTGCACGACGACCTGGCCGAGCGCGCGGTGCTCGACCGTTTCCCCAGCGCGCGGCCGGTGCCCATGCAGTCGCTCATGGCGCGCGGCGCACTCGCACGTGCCAGTGATGCGCCCGTGCTCCTGCTGCATCGCGGGCACGACCGCCTCGATGCCGCCCTCGCCGACAAGGGCCGCATCCTGCTCTCCAACACCTACCCCGCGCGCAGCTCGCAGGATTGCCTCTACTACGCGCTGCTCGCTGCCGATGGCACGGGCGCGCCGGTCAGCGAGCTGCGCACGTTTTACTCCGGCCAATCGCTCACTGCCCACGAGCAGGACCTGCTGAAGCGCTACTTCCACGATGCCGCACCGGCCATCGCGCCGTGGGCAGGTCACCAAGCGCCGCCCGGAAACGCGCCGCACGAATGGCTCGCGCTGCTGGAGCAGTTCGCATGCGTGTCATAGGCGGCAAATACCGCAATCGGCGCATTCACCCGCCCGCCGGGACCGAGGCGCGCCCCACCACCGATTACGCCAAGGAGGGCCTCTTCAACGTGCTGCGCAACCAGGTGCCGCTGGTGGGCATCCGCGTGCTCGACCTCTTCGCGGGCACCGGCAGCATGTCGCTCGAATTCCTCTCGCAAGGGGCGGATGAGGTGATCAGCGTGGAGAGCGACCGTCGGCTCCACGAGTTCATGGGCAACCTGGCGCGCGAACTGGGAGAAGAACATTGGCACCGCGTGCGCTCCGATGCCTTCACCTACCTGCGCGCCGCGCGCGGCCCCTTCGACCTGATCTTCGCCGACCCGCCCTTCGCCATGGAAGGCATTGAGCGGCTGCCTACCTTGGTGCGTGAGATGAAGCTGCTCGATCCCGAAGGCCTCCTGATCCTGGAGCATCCGGCCACCGTGAGCCTTGACCATCTGCCAGGCTTCAAGGAGCAGCGCGGCTATGGGCTGGTGCAGTTCAGCTTTTTCGGCCCGGACAACGAACCCCCACGCGCATGAGCAACGCCATCGCCGTCTTCCCCGGCACCTTCGACCCCATCACCATCGGGCACGTGAGCATCGTGCGGCGCGCGCTGCCGCTCTTCTCCAAGCTGGTGATCGGCGTGGGCGTGAACACCAGCAAGCGCGCCATGTTCAGCGAGGAGCAGCGCCTGGCGTGGGCACGTGCCGCCTTCGCCTCGGAGCCGAAGGTGGAAGTGGTGGCCTTCAGCGGGCTCACCGTTGATCTCTGCAAACGGATCGGCGCGTCCTTCATCGTCCGTGGGCTGCGCAACAGCACCGATCACGGCTACGAGCGCAGCATCGCGCTGGTGAACCGCCAGCTCGCCGACGTGGAGACCATCTTCCTTCCCTCCGCGCCCGAGCACGCGCACATCAGCAGCACCATCGTGCGCGACCTTCTGGCCAATAGCGCCGACGTATCCGCGTTGGTGCCGGAGGGCGTGCGCCCTGCGCTGCCATGAAGAAGCTCATCGCCGCAATCGCGACCGCGTGCGGGCTCTCGCTGGGCGCGCAGCCCGCGACGCTGCGCATCGAAGCGCCATCGTACGCGGGCCAGGTGGCGGTGCTCTACCGATACGACGACCTCTTCACGCTGCGCCTGGTGCGGATCGGCGATGCCATCATCGACGAGGCCGGGCATGCCGAGATCGGCGCCGAGGTGAAGGGAACGGCGCGGCTGCGGCTGCGCGCGGGCGACGCGCACGGCGACCTCTACGCACGGCCGGGAGTGAGTTACCGCATCGGCGTGGAGCCGCTGGATGCGCGCGCCGCGAGGACCGTCAGCGGAACCACGCGCACCGACCTGGTCTTCCAAGGCCTCGACCCGTTGGACGTGAACGCCCTCACCAGCGACCTCAACGCGCGCATCGACGCCTTCATCGCCGAGGACCTCGCCACTGATCAGGCCGCTGGCATGCAGGCGTTGCCGGTGCTTCGGCAGGACAGCAGCTCCGTTGGCGCGCAGCGCAGGCCCCCCACGCTTTTCGTGATGCCCACCTGGAGCAAGGCCCGCGTGGACAGCTTCGAGGCACGCGTGCGCCACTTCTACCGCGACGTGAACGACGCCTGGTTCGCGCATTACCTCGATTACAGCTTCGCCGGCCTGCGGCATGGGCCGCGCGTGAACGATGAAGAGCTCTTCGCGGCCTATCTGGCCGGCAGGCCCGCGCAATACGATGATCCGGAATACGCGCGCTTCGTGCGCGGATTCTACGCCGAGCAGCTCCTGTTGGCCAACCGCCACCACGGGCCATCGCTGCAGCGCGCGCTGGATACCGGTGATTCCGACAGCTTGATGGCGGTGCTCATGCGCAGCGATTTCCTCAAGGACGAGCGGCTATGCGAACTGGTGATGATCGACCTGCTCCACCAGCAGCACAACGGGGCGGTGATCGCGCGCAGCGCTGCCACGAAGAACGGGGCGCTGCGCATCGTGAGGCGCGTGGCCGAAGGATCCGCGCACGCTGAGCACCGCGTCATCGCGGCGAACGCGCTCTGGGACCTCACCGCCATGCAGGTTGGCGCGCGCTTCCCGGCCGCGCGCCTCCAGAACCTCGATGGAAAGCCTGTCGTGCTGGACAGCCTGCTCAAAGGAGCGGTGTGCGTGGCCGTGACCGCCGCATGGTGCACCTACTGCGACCAGGAGATGCAGGGGCTGGAGCAGTTGCAGCGGCAGCTCGGCGATACCGTGCCGGTGATCGCGATCCTGCTCGACGAGGGCCTTGACGATGCGGAACGATATGCGAAGCAGCGAGGCAACGGAATGCGCTGGCTGCACGCAGAGGCCGAGCGCCAGCTCCGCGACGACTGGCGCATCGTGAGCCTGCCGGCATTCTATCTGCTCAACGATGGTGCGCTCGCGCAGTCACCGGCGCCGCCGCCGAGCAGGGGCCTCGGCACCATGCTGCACAGGGCCAAGAAGAGCGCCGTGAAGGATGCGCGCGTGAAAGTGTGGGATGATTGAGCGCTGCTCGCTCAGACATTCGCGCCCTTGAGCCCTTCGAGCAGGCTCGCCAGCAGCGCGTTCGCATCGGTGGTGATGGGCAGCTCGATCTGCAGGTGCCGCGCATCGCTGAACTGCTGCCCGTTGCGGAAGCCCTTGCTGATGTTCAGGAAGAGCGAGCGCGGGTACTCCCCGGTGAAGTGCAATTGCACCGAGTGCCCTCCGGCCATGCGCAGCACGTAGCGGGGGTAATGGCTGTGCGTGTCGTCCCACGCGCTGTCCTCCTCCAGCACATGGCCGTTGGCGCGCAGGTCCTCGGTCCATTGGTCCATCACGTAGTAGAGGGTGTCCTCCACGAAGACCTCAGGGTCGCGGGGCAGCTGGTTCTGGAACGGATCCACCGGCGCCAGCAGGCGTGAGCGCGTGTGGCGCAGGGCGGTGGTGATGTCGTCGATCTGTGCGGTGAAAGTCATCTCGTTCGGTCGCCTTCGTTCGAGGGGCAAAGTATCCCGCTTCTGCCTCACATGCCATGATCCACGTGATTGTTTTCCACGATCGGTTTCAACTGCGGCTCGCTGGCTCACCGTCGGCCCATGATCTGATCGGGACCGTCCATCGTTCGCGCGCTCATCGTCGGTGAAAGCCACCAAGCACGCATCACGGCTCGGCGGCCCCATCTACATTTACCGCTCCCAAACCTGCGCATGATGATGAGGACATGGTTCGTGATACTGGCTGCGGCTGCCCTGCTGCTGGGCTGCAAGAAAGAACCCGGCGAGGGCGGCCGGGCGGAGATCCGTGGCCTGGTGCACCAACAGGACTACAACGGCGGCTCGCCCACCGGAACGGCGTACCCCGTGGCGGAGCAGCGCGTGTACATCATCTACGGCGATGGCGAGTACTTCGATGACGATACGCGCACCGGCCCCAATGGCGAGTTCCGCTTCACATGGCTGCGCAAGGGGAATTACCGCGTCTATGTGATGAGCGAGTGCCCGAGCTGCCCCGGCGAACAGGAGGGCATCTACCTGGAAGCCTCGGTGAACGGCCGCAAGGACGTGGTGAACCTCGGCACCATCACCATCAAGAACTATTGATCGTGACGCGCGCCTGGCTGTTGCTGGTAGCGCTGTTGGCGGCGTGGGCTTGCGCCGCGCAGGAGCCGCTGCGCCCTGCGCGGCACCAAGAGCTCTGGGTCTCTGCAGCGCTCACATCGCGCTTGCCCGAATCGCTGCGCGGCTCGCTCGGCAGGACCTTTAAGAAGGTGCGCTTGCGCGGCGAGCTCGGCTACCGAAGCGCCGACACCTTCTTCGCGGGCAGGCAGCTGTTCCTGGATGTGAACGCGCGGTACAAAGCATCGCGATGGCTCGCCCTTGCCGTGGAGCATCGCTTCGCGGGCCGCACCGGAGACCCTGGCTTGCGCAACCGCACCATCGTGCAGGCCGAGGCGCAGAAGTCCTTGGGCCGGCTCACGGCGGAGTACCGCTTCATCTACCAGCACAGCTACGTGGAACGCACCGGCCAGCGCGAGGTATTGCGCAACCGGCTCCAGTTGGGCCTCGATATCAAGAAGTGGAAATTCGATCCGGAGCTGAGCGTGGAGCTGTTCACCTGGGCCGGCTACAAGGGCTGGTCGTACTTCGGCACGCGCTGGCAACTGGGCACGCAGGTGAAGCTGGCCAAGGACCACGCGCTCACCATGGCGCTGGTGCATGATCGCGAGCGCGACATCGCCTGGCCCACGCACCGTTGGATCGGCTCGCTCACCTACTCCTTGACGCTGCGCGAACTCTGATGCCGTCGTGAGCCAACGACCGCTGCTGATCCGTTTCGTCGCTTTCGCGGCCATCGCCGCAGCGCTCATCATCACGGGCTACTTCATCATCCGCCCCTCCGATCGGCTCCCGGTCTTCCACCCCAAGCAGCTCGATCCGCGGCTGGTTGACCCGCAAGCGCGCCGGAAGGAGGGCGAGCACCGCATCAGCGACTTCACCTTGATCGATCAGCGCGGCGACACCATCACGTTGGCCAACGTCGAGGGCCGCATCATCGTGGCCGACTTCTTCTTCACCACCTGCCCGACCATCTGCCCGAAGATGACCAAGAACCTCGCGCGCGTGCAGGAGGCCTTCCCGCACGATTGGCGGCTCGCGATCCTCTCGCACTCCGTGACCCCCGAGATGGACAGCGTGCCCGTGCTGGCCGCCTACGCTGAGCTGCACGGCGCCGACCCGGAGCAATGGCACCTGCTCACCGGCGATCGCGCGCAGATCTACGCGCTGGCGCGCAAGAGCTACTTCGCCTGCCTCGATGAAGGTGATGGCGGTCCGCAGGACTTCGTGCACACCGAGAACCTCGTGCTGGTTGACACGAAGCGCAGGATCCGCGGCTTCTACGACGGCACGCGCGCTTCCGCGACCGACTCGCTGATCACCGACATCGCCAAGCTGATGCGCGAGGACCGTTGACCGCGCCATCTTTGAGCCGATGCGACCGGCGATCCTCCTTGCCTGCTGCGCGCTCATCATGGAGTCGCGCGCGCAAACGAGCGGGGGCGACCTGCATCCCAAGCAGGGCCTGATCGACCTGTTGATGGACTACATGGCCGCGCGCTATCCGCGGCATGCCGCCGATGGCGACCTGCTCTACGTCTCCGTGGCGCGGCAGCGGCTCTTCCATGTGCGCAGCGGAAGGCTGCTCACCGAATTCCCCATCGCCACAAGCAGCAACGGGCTGGGCAGCGAGCAGGACAGCTACCGCACACCGGTTGGGCTGCACCGCGTGGCCGAGAAGCATGGCGAGGACGTGCCGCCGCTCGGCATCCTGAAGGACCGCGTGTTCAGCGGCGCATTGGCCGATCCGGACTTCAGCGGCGTGGACAAGGACTGGATCACCTCCCGCATCCTCTGGCTCGATGGCTTGGAGCCCGGGGTGAACAAAGGCGCCAGCGTGGACAGCTACGAGCGCTACATCTACATCCACGGCACCGCGAACGAGCATTCAGTGGGCGCGCCCAGCTCGCGCGGCTGCATCCGCATGCGCAACGCAGATGTGATCACGCTCTTCGATCAGGTGCCCGTTGGCGCGCTGGTGGTGATCCTCGACAACTGAGGTACCTTCGCCGCAATGGAGCTCGGCCTCTTCATCGGACTGCTCATCGGCATCGCCATCGGCTGGTTCATCGCCTCGCGCAAAGGCGCCGGAGCCGCGCAGGCCGCCGACCTGATGCGCTCCGCGCACAACGAGGAGAAGGCCGCGCTCCAGCAGCAGGTGGCGAGCATGCAAGCGCGTGCCGATGCGAACGCCCGCGAAGCCGCCGAGGCCGGAGCGCTGCTGGCCACCGAGCAGGAGCGCGGACGGCACGCGCAGCTGCGCCTGCAGGAGCAGAAAACGGAGATCGAGCAGTTGCAGAAGCGCATGGCCACCGAATTCGAGAACATCGCGAACAGGCTGCTGGCCCAGCGCGGCAAGGAGCTCAACGAGCAGCAGCAGGAGCGCCTCACCGGCATCCTCAAGCCGCTGCAGGAGCGCATCAAGGAGTTCGAGGACAAGGTGCAGAAGACCTACGAGGAAGAAGGGCGCCAGCGCTTCGCCCTCAAGAGCGAGGTGGCGCGCCTGGTGGAGCAGAATCAGAAGCTGAGCCAAGAGGCCAACGACCTCACGCGCGCGCTGAAAGGCGATGCCCAGGCCCAAGGCGCCTGGGGCGAGATGATCCTGGAGCGGCTGCTCGAATCATCGGGGCTGGTGAAGGGCCAGGAGTACACGATGCAGGAGAGCACCACGCTCGACGATGGCTCGCGGCTGCGGCCCGACTCGGTGGTGATGCTGCCCGAAGGCAAGCACCTGATCATCGACAGCAAGGTGAGCCTGGTGCATTACGAGCGATTCGCGGCCGCCGACAACGATGCCGAACGGGAACGGATGCTGAAGCTCTTCGTGGAGAGCCTGCGCGCGCACGCCAAGGGCCTTGGCGAGAAGGACTACACCAAGCTCTACGGCGTTCACAGCGTGGACTTCGTGCTGATGTTCGTGCCCATCGAGCCCGCGTTCCTGATCGCCTTGCGCGAGCGCCCGGAGGTATTCCAGGAGGCCTACGACCGCCAGGTGGTGATGGTGACTCACACCACATTGATGGCCACCTTGCGCACCATCCACGGGATCTGGAAGCACGAGCGCATCGCACGGCACCACCTTGAGATCGCGGAGCGCGCGGGCCGGCTCTACGACAAGTTCGTGGGCTTCACCGAGGACCTTGGGCGCATCGGCAAGAGCGTGAAGGACGCCAATGAGAGTTACGAGAAGGCGCTGGGCAAGCTGAGCGACGGCAGCGGAAGCCTCGTGCGGCAGGTGGAGATGATCAAGGAACTGGGCGCGAAGACCAACAAGTCGCTGCACGAGAAGCTGCTCGCGCGCTCCCTGGAGGAATAGCCGTATGAAACCCGCTCTCCGCTTCCTCTCCCTCCTGGCCGTGGCCGCCGCCTGCCGCACGCCCGCGCCGATCATGCAGCGCGAGAACCTGGCGCAGGTCTATGGCAATGGCGCCTCCTCCATCCGGCTCGACGCGCGCGTGCATCACATCGATGAGCAGCGCTCAATGCTTCATTTCAAGCTGGGCACCGCTGACCTGCTCTACAAGGGCGATGGCAGCGGGGGCGCGTACAAAGCGCGCGTGCGCATCACCTACGGCACCTTCGCCAGCTGGGACTCGCGCCAATTGCTCGACAGCGCAAGCACCTTGGTGACCGATGCCAGCGCGGTGCCGGGCGAGGAGCGCGAGCTCATCGGCAGCATTGCCATGGCCCGAAGGCCGGGCGCCAGCTTCGTGGTGAAGGTGGTGGCGCGCGACCTGCACCGCGACAGCGAGAGCGCCGTGATGCTCCGCGTGAGCGATGGCGACGCCGCATCGCCACAGCACTTCCTGCCGATCGACCCGCGCGATGGCCAGCCCCTCTTCAGCGATCACCTGCCGCCAGCGCCCGTGATCGCCGTGCGCAACGAGGCCCTGGCCGGCCAGGCCATCCGCGCCGCGCACCACGCCATCGACGAGGGCCTGCCGCTGCCCGTGTTCAGCAACGAGACACGCGACCGCAACGACCCCATCGCCGACAGCGCCTTCACCGTGCAGTTGGATTCCACCGGGCGATTCGACCTGATCGACGCCAGGCCGGGCATTTACCATTTCACCCGCGACTCGCTCGCAGAGGGCATCGCGCCGGGCTACACCTTGGTAATCACCGATCGGGCCTACCCGTGGGTGGACCACGCGCACGACATGCTCCTTCCGCTGCGCTACATCACCAGCACCCAGGAGCACGAGCGCATCAGCAAGAGCACCGACGCGCGCAAGGCCGTGGAGCAGTTCTGGACCGATGCCAGCGGTGATCGCGAACGCGCGCGCGAGGCAATCCGCACCTTCTACGGCCGCACCGAGAACGCCAACCGCCATTTCAGCGCGCTGAAGGAAGGATGGCGCACCGACCGCGGCCTTGTGCACATCATCTTCGGCACGCCCACCACCATCTACCGCAGTGATCGCGGCGAGACCTGGACATACGGCGAGGAGAACAACATCATGAGCATCACCTTCAATTTCGTCAGGCGCAGGAGCGCGCTCACCGACAACGACCTCTGGCTGGAGCGCGACCCCACGCTGAAGGGCGCATGGTACCGCAACGTGGAGAGCTGGCGCAACGGCAGGGTGTATCAGAATTGACTGAGGTTGATGGTTGCGATCTTGGACGTTGAAGTTTGTGCAACCGTAGCGTCGACCCCTCGGGTCGGCCAGCAGACAAGTGCTGCACAGCCCTGACACCGTGCAAGGACGAATGAACATGAACGCCAAGGAGCCATGGCCGATAAAGAGCTGATCTGCGGCACGCGCCCGGTGATTGAAGCGATCCGCGCGGGCAAGAACGTGGAGAAGCTGCTGCTGCGCCGCGAGGCCGGCGGCGATGCGATCCGCGAGATCCGCGCGCTGGCACTGGAGCGCGGCATCCCGTGGCAGCCCGTGCCGGTGGACAAGCTGGACCGCCTCACGCGCACCGAGCACCAAGGCGTGATCGCCCTGCTGAGCCCGGTGGATGAGCAGGATCTGGATGAAGTGATCACGATGGCCTATGAGCGCGGCGAGACGCCCCTGATCGTGGCCCTCGATGGCGTGACCGATGTGCGCAACATGGGCGCCATCGCGCGCAGCGCGGAGTGCTTCGGCGCGCACGCGCTGCTGGTGCCGAAGATGGGCACGGCCCGATTGGGCAGCGATGCCGTGAAGAGCAGCGCCGGGGCCTTGATGCGCAAGCCGGTGTGCCGCGTATCGCGCCTGACCGATGGACTGAACCGCGCGCGCACGCAAGGCCTTCGCATCGTGGCGCTCACCGAGCAAGCCACGGACGAATTGCACGCCATCGACCTCAACGGACCGCTGGTGATCGTGCTCGGCGCTGAGGGCGACGGGGTCTCCGACGCGGTGCTGCGCATGGCCGACGCGCTGGCGCGCATCCCCATGGCCGGGGCCATCGGCTCGTTGAATGTGAGCGTGGCGGCGGGCATCGCGCTGCACGCGGTGCTGCGCGCGCGCACGGATTGAGCTTCCTGCTTTCATAGGTCATCCGCTTGCATTTGCCGGGCGGCTGGTTCCGCTCGAGGTTCGGCGCGCGGAACCCGCAGGGCGCTATTTCCGCTATAAGGCCACCGAAAAACGCTGGCCGGGCGAACCACTCATCCGCAAGGCCCTGAACTACAGGAATATGAAGCAGCAAATGCGCTTCGTTGGAATGATGGCGGCAGCCCTGCTCGCCCTTCTTCCTTTCAGCTTGAAGGCACAGGTCGCGCACGAACCGGAGCACGGCTTTGCCTTGCGCGTGCAAGGCCTCACCAGTGCTGAGCGTGATGATTTGCAACGTGAATTGACGGGTCGTGACGACCTGATGCTCGTGTACGCCTGCGTGCCTGCGGGCGTGCTCGTCTTCGAAGCCGCCAATGGCGGATCGAAGCCGATGGCCGCGCAGCGCAGCATGCAGCTCCTGGACGCAAGGTCGCTGCGAACGCGAACCGAAGAACTCGATGGCGGGCTGGCTTCTGCTGAAGCCGCCTGCGAACAAGCCCGCAACCGCCAGCCATGACGCGCGCCTCAGACCTCCTGCGTGCCAGCCTCCTGGCCGGCCTCGTGCTTTCTGGCATCCATGCGAAGGCCCAACTCACCGTAGCGCCGCAGACCGACCTTCAGCAACTGGCCGAGTCTATCAGCGGGCCGGGCGTCCGCATCACCAATCCCGAGATCAATTGCCACGGCCAAGGCTATGGCGAGTTCGAGTACACGGGCAGCCTGCTTGGCCTGGAGAGCGGCGTGGTCCTCACTTCCGGAAGGATCACCGACGCCATTGGCCCGAACACCGTGGAGAACAAGTCGTTCCAACAGGGCGCCAGCGGAAGCTCGCTGCTGAACACGGTGACGGGCCGTACCACCTACGATGCCTGCCGCTTCGAATTCGACGTGCTCCCCAGCGGAGACAGCCTCAGCTTCCAGTTCGTGTTCGGCAGCGAGGAGTACAACGAATGGGTGGGCTCGCAGTTCAACGACGTGTTCGGCTTCTTCATCAGCGGGCCGGGCATCGCAGGCGACCCCGGCATCGGCAACGACCACAACATCGCGCTGATTCCCGGCACGAGCACCGCGGTGGCGATCAACAACGTGAACGCCGGCCAGAACAGCGCCCACTACCAGTACAACGCAGGTGGCCAGGAACTGCAGATGGATGGCTACACCACGGGCCTGGCCGCGCGCAGCCCAGTACAGGCCTGCCAGACCTATCACCTCAAGCTCATCGTCGCGGATGCCAGCGACCGGAAGTTCGATAGCTGGGTCTTCGTGGAGCGCATCGAGAGCCCAAGCGTGATACTGAGCACGCGCTCGCTCAATGGCGTCGCCGAGATGGTGGAAGGCTGCAATCCCGGCTGGGTCCGATTCACACGGGACCCCGTGCTCGCCACCCCGCTCACGCTGAACTACTTCCTGCAAGGCAGCGCCACCAATGGCACCGACTACAGCGCCATCGGCAACGTGGACCCGAGCGTGGCCAAGTCAATCACCATTCCCGGCGGTGCCGCTTTCGCCGAGCAATTCGTGGATCCCATTGCCGATGCCGTCACCGAGCCCACCGAGCACCTGCGCATCCTGCTGGGCAATCCCAATTGTCCCGGATTCACCATCGATTCCATCGACTTCGCGGTCGAGGACACCCTCATCGCCACACTCTCGCCCACAGGCGTGCAGACCATCTGCCTTGGCGGCAGCGTGCAAGTGCAAGTGATAGGCGGGGCCAACCACGCATGGAGCCCCGCCGACGGTTTGAGCTGCACCGATTGCCCCAACCCGATCGCTTCTCCAACATCGAGCACCACTTACACAGTCGTGGTGACGGATGGCACCTGCAGCCGCACCATGAGCCGCTCGGTGCTCGTGAGCGATCCCACGATCAACGCCACGGTGACGCCGCCGCTCTGCAACGGCAACACCAATGGGGCCATCAACATCACGGTGACTGGCGGCTACGCGCCGTACAGCTATGCCTGGAGCGGTCCCAACGGCTTCACAGCCGCCAGTGAGGACATCGCGAACATCGAAGCTGGGACCTACACCGTGACCGTGACGGACAATTCTGGCTGCGCCGCTGTTCAGAGCTACAGCATGGGAAGCGCGGCCGCCCTTGGGGTCACGCTCACGCCAAGCATCCTCGTCTTCGGTCAGAACATCGCCTGCAACGGCGCCAGCACGGGCACGCTCAGCCTGGCCGTCAGCGGAGGCACAGGTCCGCACGCGATCCAATGGAGCGGCCCGAACGGCTTCGCCTCCACGCAGCAGAACCTGTCCAACATCACCGCCGGCACCTACAACGTGCTGGTGACTGACGCGAATGGCTGCACCGCATCGGGCAGCTACACCATGACCGAGTCAACCGGGCTCACGCTCGCGGTGAGCGGCACACAGCCCATCACCTGCTTCGGCGGCGCGAGCGGCGAGGCCAGCGTGACCGCCTCTGGCGGCATGCCGCCTTACAGCATTGTTTGGAACACCGTTCCTCCGCAATCCGGCGCTACGGCCACCGGGCTGCCGTCTGGAACGTACACAGCCACGGTCACCGATGGCTATGGCTGCACCGCGCAAGCAACTGCGACGATCGGTGCGCCGCTCGCACCGCTCAGCGTGGCCATCCTTGGAACCATCGATGTGCTCTGCCATGACAGCCTGAGCGGAAGCGCGCAGGCCCAGGCCGCTGGAGGCACCGCGCCTTACTCCTACTCGTGGAGCACCGCGCCTTCGCAGGATTCCGCCAACGCCATCGGGCTGGCGCAAGGCACCTACACGGTGACCGTCACCGATGCGACGGGCTGCCAGGCGCAAGCCGACGCCACGATCGGCGGGCCGCAGTTCGAGGTGTGGGCCTTTGCCGAGAGCGTGACGAACGTGAGCTGCTTCGGCCTGAGCGACGGCGCAGCCACTTTGGACGTGAGCGGCGGCAGTGGATCCTACACCATCACTTGGAACACGGTTCCGCCGCAGAGCGGCCTCACGGCCACGGGCCTCAGCGCGGGCGAATACCTCGCGCTCGTGGTTGACAACAACGGCTGCGACCACGTGAAGGGGGTACCGGTCAACATCACCGGGCCTGCGGCACCCTTGCAAGCGCAGCTGGGCATCACCTCCATCTCGTGCGCAGGTTCCAGCAACGGCGCAGTGAACCTCACCATGAGCGGCGGCCAGGCGCCGTACACCCATGTGTGGAGCGATGATTGGGGCACGAGCACCGGCGCCGAGGACCTGAGCGGCCTTGACCCCGGCACCTATTACCTGCATGCCTTCGACGCCTTGGGCTGCGTGATCGACACCAGCTTCGCGCTCACCGAGCCAACGGTGCTCGCAGTCACTCCCAGCATCACCCCAGCGGCATGCGTGGGCTCGCAGTCAGGCGCCATCGACCTGAGCATCGCCGGCGGTACGTTACCCTACTCCACCTTGTGGAGCGGCACGGGCGGATTCACCGCGAACACGGAGGACATCAGCGGCCTGAACGCAGGCAGCTACACGGTGATCGTGATCGATGCGAACAGCTGCCAGTACGTCAACAGCTTCCTCGTATCGCAGCCGGGCGGACTGCAGGCCAGCATCACCACCAGCAGCCACAACGGCTACAACATCACCTGCGACGGCGCGAACGATGGCAGCATCAGCCTGAGCGTGCTCGGCGGCGATGGCAACTACACCTTCGATTGGAATGGCCCTGATGGCTTCAGCAGCAACGCGGAGGACCTGAGCGCGCTGGCGGCGGGCGCCTACACCGTGCTGATCACCGATGGCAACGGCTGCAGCCTGTACCAGCAAGCTACGGTCACAGCGCCCGATCCACTGAACGCATCAGCGCTCGGCACAGCACTGAACGGCTACGGCGTGAGCTGCAACGGCGCTGCCGATGGCGCGATCAACCTGTTGATCACCGGCGGCGCTGCGCCCTTCTCAACCGCATGGAGCGGCCCGAGCGGTTACAGCAGTGCGAGCGGGAGCATCACCGGGCTGGTGGCAGGCGCTTACAGCGTGATTATCACTGATGCGAACGGCTGCGCGGCGAGTGCCTCCAGCACGCTCACCGAACCCGCTGCATTGAGCGCCACCGCCGTGGCCATGGCCTGGCCCGATGGCACCAACACCTCGTGCGCCGGCGCTGCCGACGGCGCCATCGACCTGAGCATCATGGGAGGTGCGCCGCCTTACAGCATCGCCTGGTCCGACGGGATGGGCTTCACGGCCGCCTCGGAGGATGTGAGCGGCGTGAGTCCGGGCGGCTACCAAGCCATAGTGACCGATGCGAACGGATGCACAGCGACCGCCTTCGACATGATCACTTCTCCGGGCCCTCTTGCCTTGAGCGCGCAACTGAGCGCCATCAACAACAGCAACGTGAGCTGCGCCGGCGCGATGGACGGCTCCATAGACCTGAGCGTATCGGGTGGCGTGGCGGCGTACGGCATTGCCTGGAGCACAGGCAGCATCAACGAGGACCTCAGCGGAATCGGCGCAGGCCTCTACACGGTGACCGTCACCGACGCCCACGGCTGCACGGCCACGGCTTCGTACACCTTGGCCGAGCCGCAAGCGATCGCCATCGACTTGATCGCGGCGCTGCAACCGGGCGGAAGCAACATCAGCTGCAACGGAGCTGCTGATGGCTCGCTCATCGCGAACATCAATGGAGGCGAAGCGCCCTTCACTTACGCCTGGAGCGGCCCTGATGGCTTCATTTCAACTGACGTCTCGCCCAACGGCCTCTTGGCCGGCAACTACGAGTTGGTGCTCACCGACGCGCATGGCTGCGATGCCTACGCGAGCACCATGCTCACCGAGCCGCAACCTGTCGCGGTCATCATCAACAGCACCGTGTACAGCGGCGGCTACACGATCCCTTGCGCGGGGCTGAGCGCAGGCACCGCGCAGGCAAGCGCCTCGGGCGGAACACCGGGCTATGCCTTCTCCTGGAGCGGACCTGATGGCTACGCGAGCAGCGATGCCAGCATCTTCAGCCTTGGTGCCGGCGCTTACAACGTGATCGCCACGGACCTGAACGGCTGCACCGGATCAGCTTCCATCACGCTCGCCGCGCCGAACCCGTTGGATGTGGTCATCGACATCGCGGACCTTGGCGGATTCCCCGTGAGCTGCATTGGCAACGATGGCAGCGCATCGGTGGCCATCAACGGCGGCGCCACGCCTTACGCGATCACTTGGAGCGGTCCCGATGGCTTCGCGAGCGCGCAGGCTTCGATCAGCGGCCTTGGCGTTGGCGAGTACGTGCTCAGTGTGATCGACGCGAACGGCTGCGCGAGGCAGGATACCATGGTGCTCGACGCGCCCGAGCCCATCGCGGCCAGCTTCAGCTTCACGGCCAACACCTGCCCCGGCAATGCACAAGGCAGCATCGACCTCAGCCTCACTGGTGGGGCGGCGCCTTACGCCTTCGCGTGGAGCGGTCCCAACGGTTTCAGCAGCATTGACGAAGACCCCAACGCGTTGATCAGCGGCAGCTACAGCGTGACTGTGACCGACGGCCTCGGATGCGGTGGCGCCTTCAATGCCGACCTCACTGGGCCGGCACCCATCAACACCGGCGCATACGTCTCGTTCTATGGCCTCTACAACCTGCAATGCCAGGGCGACAGCAGCGGCGTGATCGAACTCACGCCCGGAGGCGGAACCACGCCGTTCACCGTGCTCATCAACGGACCTGGCGGTTACAGCTCTGCCGACCTGGTCAACAACCAGCTCGTGGCTGGTGATTACCAGGTCACCATCACCGACGCGAACGGCTGTCCCATGGACACGCTGGTGACGCTCACCGAGCCTGCCTCGTCCGTGGGCGCTGCGCTCAGCGTGAGCCTGTACCCGAGCGGAACGAACGTGAGCTGCTTCGGCGCGAGCGATGGATGGATCGATGCCACCCTCAACGGCGGCAGCGGCCCGTACACGTTCGATTGGCGAGGGCCCGACAGCCTCAGCTTCAGCAGCGAGGACATCTTCAACCTGCCCGCTGGCAGCTACGCCTACGAATTGGTGGTGACCGACGCCAACCAGTGCACCTTCTCCACCACGGTCACGCTCACGCAGCCCGATACCCTCCTCTACGCGAGCGCGATCGTCAGCGCGCAGAACGGCTTCGGCGTGAGCTGCAATGGCGCTGCGGATGGCAGCATCGACCTGAGCTATGGCGGAGGCAACGGCGGCTACGGCATCAGCTGGAGCGGGCCGAACGGATTCGCATCGAACGATGAGGACCTCAGCGGCCTGGCTGCAGGCACCTACACCGTGACCATCACCGACATGAATGGATGCTCGCTCACGCAGGACCATGTGCTCACCGCACCACAGCCGATCATCGCCACGCTGCAGCTGGCCGATTTCAATGGAAGCGGTGTATCGTGTGCTGGCGCCAACGATGGCAGCATCGCCGCCACCGTGAGCGGCGGCGCGGGCGGTTACCAGTTGCTGTGGAACGGCCCCGATGGCTTCAGCAGCACCAACGCCGCGATCTCCGGCCTGAGCGCGGGCACCTACTGCCTCGGCATCACCGATGCGAACGGCTGCACCGCGCAGCAGTGCGCGACGGTCACCGCTCCCCAACCGCTTGAAGCGAGCACGGCGCCGCTCACCGCTACCTGCGGCGAAACGAATGGCGCGGTGGACCTGAGCGTGAGCGGCGGCACCGCTCCCTTCACCTATGCGTGGAGCAATGGCAGCAGCGCACAGGACCTGACCGGCCTTGCGGGAGGCACGTACGCCGTGAACGTGACCGACGCGAACGGCTGCACGGCCACGGCGACCGAGGTGGTGAACGCCACGCCCGCCGCGCTGGGTCAGGCCACCACGACCGACGTGCTCTGCTATGGCGCGGGCACGGGCGCCATCGACCTGGAGATGACTACGGGCACGGCGCCCTTCAGCTACGCGTGGAGCAATGGCAGCGGCGCGCAGGACCTGAACGGAGTTGATGGCGGCGCGTACGCCATCACCGTCACGGACAGCAACGGCTGCACCTGGAACGGGCAATGGACCGTGCAGGAGAATGCCGCGATGGACCTGAACGTGAGCACGAGCAGCTACAGCGGGGGCTATGAGGTGAGCACCCATGGCGGCACAGATGGCAGCCTGAGCGTCCTGGTTCTGGGCGGCGCCCCGCCATACAGCTACCAATGGTCGAATGGCTCCACCGCCAGCAGCCAGAGCGGGTTGCCCGCTGGCACGTACACGGTCACGATCACCGATGCCAATGGCTGCACCGTCACGCGCAGCATCACCTTGGAGGAGCCCAACGACCTGCTGATGCCCACGGGCTACACTCCGAACGGCGATGGGCACAACGATGTGTTCTTCATCCAGGGCCTGGACGCGTACCCCGGCAACCTCATTACGGTGCTGAACCGCTGGGGCAACGCCGTGTTCGAGCAGCTCAACTACAAGAACGACTGGGCGGGCGACAATGCGCGGGGCGAGCCGCTGCCCAACGGCACCTACTTCATCATCCTCAGCATCAACGATGGGCAGCGCACGCTGCAGGGCTACGTTGACCTGCGCCGATAACCCATGAACGCCATGAAGAAGATGCGCCCCATCCTGGCCCTCGCCGCGCTCCTCTGCGCCGCCGCAGCGAACGCGCAGCAGGAAGTGATGGTGAGCCAGTACATGTTCAACGGGCTCTTCCTCAACCCGGCCTACGCGGGCAGCCATGGCTACGCCAGCAGCAGCTTGCTGCACCGCAGCCAATGGATGCAGGTGGAAGGCGCGCCGCGCACCAGTTTGCTCGCCATCGACGGGCCCGTGATGAACAACAAGATGGGACTCGGCTTCTCCCTGGTCCATGACCAGATCGGCATCAGCCGCGACCTGGACATGAGCGGCCACTACGCCTACCACCTGCGCGTGGGCAAGCGCAGCAAGCTCGCGCTGGGCCTTCGGGCGGGGCTCTCGATCTACAGCGCGCGCGTGAGCGAGCTGCGCCACTGGGATGCCGCCGACCCCCTCTACCAGCAGGACATCGTGAACGCGCCGCTGGGCAAGTTCGGCTTCGGCCTCTACTGGCACAGCGCTTCAGGCTACCTCGGCATCAGCGTTCCCGCGATCTACGCCGCCGATGGCCGCATCACGCTTGACGCTCCGCAAGCCTTCAAGCATTACTACACGCAGCACTACTACGTGCACGGCGGCAAGGTGATCCACGCGGGCGAGAGCTTCGATGTGAAGCCCAGCGCGCTGGTGAAGTACACGCCGGGCGCGCCCATCGAGGCCGACATCAACTGCAATGCGCTCTACCGTGAGCGCATCTGGCTCGGCCTTGGCTATCGCACGGGCGACGCGCTGGTGGCCATGGCCGAGTACCAGATCAGCCCCCAGCTGCGCATCGGCTACGCCTACGACATGACCACCTCGAAGCTGCGCACCTACACCCATGGCAGCCACGAGGTCATGCTCGGCATCGACTTCGGCAAGGACCTCGTGCGGATCAAGACCCCGAGATACTTCTGACCCCATGCGCGCGAACAAGCTCCTCTCACTCCTCGGCACGGCGTTCCTCTTCGGATGCGCGCAGCACCGCCTCTCCATGGCCGACAAGGCCCACGACCGCATGGCCTACGCCGATGCTGCTTGCCGCTATGCGAAAGCGCTGGCCGCGATCCATGACCGCGATGCCGCGCTGCGCGCCGCCGACTCCTACCGCCAACTCAACGACCAGGCAAAGGCCGCCGATTGGTTCTCCATCGCCCACCGCATGGCGCCTTTGCAGGGCGCGGAGGCGGTGGCTTTCGTCCGCACGCTGATGAGCCTGGGCCGCATCGACGAAGCCGCGAAGCTCATCGAGACGGAGCTGGCCGAACGACCTGACGACGCCCTGCTGCGCGAGCTGGGCCTGGCCATCGCCGACCGCGAGGCCTTCTTCGCCGACACGACGCTCTTCACGATCGCGCCCTTGCGCATTGATGGCGCGCGCAGCGCCTTCTGCGCCGTGCCAATGGGCAATGCCCTGCTCTTCGCCGCCGAGCGCGACCATGCGCCGGGCAGGCCCAACCCGTGGAACAGCGCGGCCTTCCTCGATCTGTGCACCGTGGAGCAGCGCGAGGGCATCATGGCCGGCGCCGCGAAGACGCTCATGGGCGAGGTGAACGGCCGCTTCCACGAAGGGCCCGCCGTGATCAGCGCCGATGGCCGCACCATGTACTTCACACGGAGCGACTACTACCGCTTCCGGCTCATCAAGGACGAGGGCGGCACCAGCCACCTGATGCTCTTCCGCGCCGAGCGGCAAGCCGATGGCCGATGGGGTCGAGTGAGCTCCTTCGCGTACAACGGCGATGACTTCAGCGCGGGCCACGCGGCGCTCAGCGCCGATGGCGGCACGCTGTACTACATCAGCGACATGCCCGGCGGCTTCGGCGGCACCGACCTCTACGCATGCGAGCGCACCGCCGAGGGCTGGGGCTACCCGCGCAACCTGGGGCCCACCGTGAACACCGCCGCCAACGAGATGTTCCCGACCCTTCGCGGCGACACGCTCTACTTCGCCAGCAACGGCCATCGCGGCCTGGGCGGGCTCGACGTGTTCAGCAGCGTGAGGACCGATGGCGAATGGAGCGCGCCGCAGAACCTCAACTACCCGATCAACACGCGCTTCGATGATTTCGGGCTGACGATGATGGATGACCGCAAAGGCTACCTGAGCAGCAATCGCGCGGGCCAGGACGGCATCTACCGCTTCACGGAGAACGATCCCACCTTGATGCTGAACATCTCCGTGTTCGATGATGAGGACGGGTCGCCCATGGCAGGCGCCGAGGTGAAGCTGCTGGAGCCGCTGAGCGCCGATCCGGCCACGCTGCTCACGAATAACGACGGACAAGCGAGCTTCCCCCTCACCGTGGACAAGCTCTACGAGGTGCTGGCCAGCAAGGACGGCGATTTCACGGAGCGCCGCACCGTGGACACGCGCGGGCAGCGCATCAGCAAGACCTACAGCGAGGAGTTCGGCATGCGCCGCGTCGTGGTGGACAAGCCCATCGTGATCGAGAACATCTACTACGACTACGACAGGTGGGAGATCCGCCCGGATGCCGCGATCGAGCTGGACAAAGTCGCCATGCTCTTCATCGACAACCCGCAGTTGAGCTTCGAGCTGGGCTCGCACACCGACAGCCGCGCCAGCAACACCTACAACCTGCTGCTGAGCGACATGCGCGCGCGCAGCGCCGTGGATTACCTGATCCGCAAGGGCGTGCCCGCCGAGCGCATCACGGCGCGCGGGTACGGCGAGGACAAGCTCGTGAACCGCTGCGGCGACGACGTGGAATGCAGCGAGGAGGAGCACCAGGCCAACCGGCGCACGGAATTCAAGGTGACCAGGGTGGCGCCACTGATCTCCCAGCGCCGCTAGCCGGGCTGCTTGGAGCGCTTGCGCACCACTTCGCTGAAGGAGCGGCCCGTGGCGTGCGCCTCGGCCCAGGAGAGCACATCGAAGTACTTCAGCACGAGCTGCTCCGCAGGATCCTTGAGCAGCTCGATGAGTTGCGCATGGAGGGCGGCGAAGAGCTCGCGCTTCTGCGCCGCTTCGGTGGCGCGCGCGAGCCTCTTGATGCCCTCGATCAAGAGCTTCTCCACCCGCAGCACCTCCTGCCGCTTGCCCAGGAAGCGCTGCGTGCTGCGCACGATGTAGGTGAGCAGGTCGAAGTTGGCCAGCTCGTAATGCACCACCAGGTTGAAGAGCCGCGCGTAGGTGAAGATGTCCTGCCGAAGCGTCTGCTCATTGTCGTTGAGCACCTTGTTGAGCCAGTGCAGCGCCTTGTTCATCTGCCCCGCACCGAAGTGCACGCAGGCCAGCATCCATTGCAGCTCCAGCGCGCTCTCCTTGTGCAGGCGCGGCCCCAAGGCCTCCATGGCCTCGGCCACGGCAGGGGTCATCTCGGCGGCGCGGGCGTGCTCCCCCGCGCGATCCAGCAGGCGCAGCTCGCTCAGCAGGCCCACCGCCTGGATCTGGCTCAGGATGTTGATGCCGCCGAAGCCGGGCTCGCCCTCCAGGGAGCGCATCAGCGCGATGTTCGCACGGGCGGCATCCAGCTCCATGAGCTCCGTCTGGGCATTGATGATGTAGCTCAGCGTGCGCACGTAGCGCTTGGGCAGGTCAGACTTGATGGAGGGGTTCTCGTCGAGGATCTGCTTCACGCGCTGGAACTTCTCAAGGCTGAGGCGCCAATCGCGCCTGGCCCACTGGCAGAAGCCCTGGGTGTAGAAGCAGATGGTGGCCGCGCGGCGCGAGAGGGCGGTGTTCTTGCCCATGATCAGCGGGTGCTCGCTGATCTCGGCCACCATGGCGTGCTCCTCATCGGTGCGCACGTAGCCGCCGCTGCGGAACACGTAGTTGATCTTGCTGTACAGGATGTGGTACGCCGCGAGATTGCGCAGCTTCTCGATCACGCCGCGCTCCTCCTCGATGAGCGCGTCCAGGTCCTTGGTGAACTCACCGCTCTCGTAGGCCTCCTCCAGCAGCGCCTTCTCCCAACTGAGCAGCTCGAACCAGTAATAGAAGCGCTCGTTCTCCCGCGCGATCCGCTTGGCGCGGTGCAGCAGCTTGTTGCACTCGTCGTAAAGCGCCTTCTGGTACAGGATCTCGATGTTCTTGATCTCCTGCTTGAGGATGCCGCTCACCGAGCTCTCCGCATGGAAGGCCCGCAGCGCCTTGAGGATGAGCTTGTACAGGTAGTTCTTCTCCGAGGGCAGGTGCTTGATGAAGGTCTCCTTCTTGAAGAGCGCCTTCACCTCCTCTTCGTCGTAAACGGGCTGCTTGTCGATCGCCTCGAAGAGCTTCAGGTAGTTCTTCGGCCCCGACTGCAGCGCGCTGTGCAATTTGAAGAAGCGCTTCTCCGACTTGGTCAGCGACTTGATCAGGTCGTGCAGCTCGGTGCTGGGCTTCATGCGGAGCGACGGGGGATGCTCAAATGTAGGGATCTCAAGATGCCGCCGCCGCCACGAGTGCCGCGCTGGGCCGGGCTACCTTTGGCCAATGCCTTCCCCTCCTAACACGCGAAGCTTCGGCTTGGTTCGTTGCGCGTCAATGCTGCTCATCGGGCTCCTCGCCTCTTCCGCCATCGCCCAGCACGATTGCCGCTCGGCCAAGCATGCCGCGCATGGCCACGGCCAGTCGAAGGGCGGCGGCATCGCGCTCTGGCCGTGGGACATCCTCCACCAGCGCATCACCCTCGACCTCACGCAGCCCAACGTGATCAGCGCGCGCTGCGACATCCAAGCCAGCTCGCGTGAGGACGCGCAGAGCACCCTGCCGCTCCAATTGCTCGCGCTCACGGTCGATTCGGTGACGCTCGGTGGCGCGCCTCTGGCCTTCACCCACCTCGGCGAGGAGCTCACGGTCACCCTTCCGCAGCCCTACGCCATCGGTGAGGCGATCGACCTGAGCGTGTTCTACCACGGCGACCCCGTGGTGGACGGCAGCGGCTTCGGCGGCTTCTACACCACCGGCACTTACAGCTACAACCTGGGCGTGGCCTTCACCAGCGTGCCGCACAGTTATGGGCGCGCCTGGTTCCCCTGCGCGGACAACTTCACGGAACGGAGCACATTCGAGTTCATCGTCACCACCAACGCGCCTTGGACCAGCTGGTGCAACGGCGTGCTCCTCGACGAATCGCAACCCACGCCCACCACCGTCAGGCGGCATTGGAGCATCGATGAGACCATGCCCACCTACCTCGCTTCCGTAGCCGCCGGGAACTATGCCGTGGTGCGCGATACACTGCCGAGCGTGACCGGGGACCAGGTGCCCGTGACCCTCGTGGCGCGCCCGCAGGACACCACGGCCATGAAGAACTCGTTCGTCAACCTGGAGGCGGCCTTCAGCCGCTTCGAGGAGTGGTTCGGGCCGTTCCGTTGGGACCGTGTGGGCTATGTGCTCACGCCGCAAGGCGCCATGGAGCACGCCACGAGCATCCATTACCCGCATAGCATCGCCAACGGATCGCTCAGCTATCAGGACGTGATGGCTCACGAACTGGCGCACCATTGGTTCGGCAACCTGGTGACCTGCGAGCGGGCGGAGGAGATGTACATCAACGAAGGCTTCGCCGAGTACCTGGCCTATCTGTTCATTGAAGAGGTGAATGGCCCCGACTCGTACCGCAGCACGGTCCGCACCAACCACCGCAATATGCTCTTGCGCGCGCACATCGACGACGAGGGCTGGTGGACGCTCTCGGAGATGCCCCAGGAATGGACCTATGGCAAGCACACCTACAATAAAGGCGCGGATGCGCTTCACACGATGCGGAGCTATATGGGCGATAGCCTCTTCCGCGTCGGCCTCACCAGCTTCCTGGAAACCCACGCCTTCGAGCATGTGAATACCGAAATGCTGCGCGACCACCTCAATCAAACCACGGGGCTCAACCTCACCGATTACTTCACGGATTGGATCATGCAGCCAGGATGGGCGGCCTTCGAGGTGGAAGGCTTCACCATGGAAGCGCAACAGCCCAACGGCACTTACCCGACCGTGGTCACCTTCCAGCAGAAGCAGCGCGGTCCCGCGCAGCCGTACAACAACGTGCCCGTCACGCTGTCCTTCATGAACACCGACGGCAGCCTTTGGTCGGCATCCGATCCGGTTCTGTTGGGCGGACCAACTTGCGACGTGACGGGATTCCCTCCCTTCCCGCCCATCGCCGTAGTGATCAATGACGATGAGCGCATCAGCCTAGCCATGACGCATGACGCGGAGACCTTCACCGGGCCAGCCGTGCGCCAATACACCAACAGCGACATGCGCTTCACGGTGAACAGCACGCCCTCCCCATTCACCGCGCGTGTGGAAGAGTACTGGGTGACGGCCGACGATGAAGCGGAGGATGCCTTCGCTTACGTGGTGTCGCCCGATCGCTATTGGCGCATCACCGGCAACATGCCCGAGGGCGCCAGCCTGAGCGGCCGCTTCACCTACGATGGCCGCCCGGCGCCCTCGGTGAGCTGGGACTCTGGCCTGATGCAGGGCTTCGGCGGGCTGGCCTTCCGCGAGGACAGCCTCGTGATGCTCTACCGCGCGGGCCCTGGCTGGCCGTGGGTGCTGCATCCCGATCAGACGCGCAACATCTTGGGCAGCGTCACCGACAAGCAGGGCCGCATCGACATCAACGATTTGCGCCCTGGCGAGTACTGCTTCGCGTGGCGCAAGAGCGCGGTGGGCATCGCGGAGCCCGCCATCGCGCGCACCACCTGGCTCATCCAGCCCAACCCCGCGAGCGAATCGGTAACGGTGCGCACCGAAGCGCCCATGCAGGGCGTGATCGAACTGCACGATGCGCGCGGGCGATTGGTGCAATGGCAACCGATCAACGGCACGCAGGCACAGCTTGATGTCAGCGGTGTGAGGCGGGGCAGCTACCAAGCTCGCTTCGCCGCGAGTGACGGGAGATTGCTGCCGATCGGGAAGGTGGTGGTCTCCGCGCAATAGAAAAGCGGATGCGGCGAGGAATGCTGGAGCGCTCGGAAAGTGCTCGGCTCATGGTACTACAACGGATGATCCAGAAGGCGCAGGTCGGGTATGCCTCTGATCCGCGCTCTGATGGGAATACCATTCCAGGAGGAGTGCCGAAGCGCCGGAAGTGATGGCGCAGAGCCGATTGCAGCGCTTCTGGAGAACGCAGCTAGGCCAGCCGCGCAGCCCTAGCCATCCAAACGGAGTGGCCCAAAGGGGTGGTGGAAAAGACACCCCCGATTGGTGGAAACACCACCCCTTCGGCATTGGAAAAGGCTTTTGCTTTGCTGGTGCAACGGCAACGCTGCGAACCCTTCACCCTGACCGGCTCGCGCAAGCGGGCGCAAAACCCCAGTTCACATGAAGTACCATATGAATGTGCAGGAGCGGATGAGTACGGCGTGTTCCTTCGCTCATGCTGGAGCCTCTCGTCCTGAAGTGGATCTACAGCCCCCCCCCCTACAACATGCGTGGGAAGGGAAGTGGCGATGGGCCTTGGCAGTCTTGATTGCGCTCGCCGTGCATAAGGCCGATGCTCAGTACTTCGTGGACTGCACGCAAGGCAGCAATGGCAACGGGACTTCGGGTTCACCGTGGAACACGCTGACGAGTGTGCCGGAGTTGGGAAACAACGCCACGCTGAGCTTGAAGCGCGGCTGCGCCTGCGAGGGGCGGATCGCTGTTGCAGCAGGTGCGAGCAACGTCACGATCGATGCCTACGGGACCGGCGTCCGGCCTATTATTTACGGAAGCGTGAAGCCTGGATCGAGCTGGTCTGATCCAGAGAGCGATGGCACCTGGCGCTACGATCTGCCCACCGATTGGCCGGCCACGGGCGAGTTCTTCTTGCGCTACGCCAACCGCATCGCCAACATCTACGATGCCGATGGGAGCATCGCGGAAGCGTTCATGCCGATAGCGCGCTACCCGAATCCGGATCAAGGCGACGGCTGGATGCGCAATGAAGCATACACGGAATTCGATGACGGCGGGACCACCTATGCGAGCATCGAGCCCACAGGCGCGATCGGGTATCCAACGCCGATCGCGAGCATCGATGGCGCCACGCTCATCGGCCGCACCTCCAATTCCTCCTATCACCCGCGCTTGCTCTCGGTGGTCAACGGCGTGGCCCGTTTCGAGCCTTACCCAATGGGCTACACGATGGGCCAGCTCGACTGGGGTTTCTTCCTGCAGAACCTCCCGGGCTTCATCGATCAGGGCAAGGAATGGTGCATCGTGCCCTCCGTGTACACGCACAGCGCCAGCACGCCACCCGGCTCGGAGAGCGATTACACGCTGGTCACCGCAGGCCATGTGCTCTACAAGCCAGCCACTAGCGGACAACCCGTTGATGCGCGCGTGAGCAAGGAACTCTTCGGCGTGCTCATCCGGAACAACGCCAGCAATGTGAGCATCAGCGGCATCGCCTTCAAGCACCAGCGCGTGGCCGGTGTGCGCATCCGGGGTGGCAGCCAGAACGTGACGGTCTCCGATTGCAAGTTCAACGACCTCTACTACGGGGTGCTGGATAACAACGCGCCACGCGCAGCCCTCGCAGCGCAGCACATCAACAGCAACGACTTCAAGGACGTGTACACCTCTGCGGCCAACGCGAACACGAATGGCTCGGAGCTGACAGGCAACACCCTGCATCGCATCGGCCTGCATGCCAGCCTGGCCGAGAGCGGATTCGGCGATTTCAGCGGCTTGACCGCATTAGCGCATGGCTTCC
>CAZFBP010000004.1:0-5635 GCA_964517255.1 uncultured Chryseobacterium sp. | reverse complement strand
GTGATCGAGGAGGTGGGCTATGCGGGCATCTCGCTCAATGGCAGCGGCACCTGCCAGAACAACTATGTGAGCGGTGCCTTGAGCATCCTGAACGACGGTGGCGGCATCAGCTTCAATGGCATCACGCAAATGCTCCTGAAGGACAACGTGCTGGTGGACATGGCACCAGGCGCGGCCAACATGGTGAGCGTGGCGCGCACGGATAATGCAGGAAGTCCGTATGACAACCGCGGCCGTTACGATTTCGGCATCTACTTCGGCGATGGTTACATCCGCAACACCACGCTGGAGGGCAACGTGGTAACCGGCTGCTCCCGTGGGATTCATGTGGACCACACGCTGGCAAGCGCCACCACAGCAGGCCAGGGTGTGAACGTGGTCGGCAATACCCTGTTCGGCAACACGGTGCAGTTGGGCATGACCGACATCTCGAACTATCGGCCCGCAGCATACATCAACGAACCACTGGACGCCGCCTACCATGTGAGCACCGCTGGCAATGACCAGTTAACGCCACTTGGAACCGGTGCGAACTACCGTGCGAGCTACGTGGATACTTACGAGGACAACATCCTGTACTGCACAAGGCCCGAGCAGCGCTGCTTGGAGCAGGGCCAGGCAAGGGCGGCCAACTTTGGCGCGTTCGTGAACTTCGGCAACTTCTCGGGCAACTTCTACTTCGATCCCTTCGATCGGGTCACGCACTACCAGAGCCTGAAGTTCAGCACCACAGGCCCCAACCCAATCACCGATTACTTCCGGCAGAGCGATCGCGAGATTCCCTGGACCCTTGGTGGCTGGCAAATCGGCGGCGCCCCCGGCCAGGATGCCAGCTCCTCCATCCATCCGTTGCGCATCCCAGCCTACAGGCTCCTCACGCCCCTGGCATTCCAGAACATCGCGCAGCACTCGGATGATTGCTCGGCAGTGGGCATCTGGCTGGGCAGTCCGCAAGTGCAAGCAGGCTACCTCACCTTCACGAACAACAACTATGTGGAACGCTGGGGCGCAGGGAATAGCAGCTACACGCTGATCGACCCCAACAATGCCTCGGCAACCACCCCGGCAGGGCACTATCGCATCACCACGCGAATGCGCAGCGCCAATACAGATGCGATCCAGCTCGGCCCCGTCTGGAACATCAGCACGAATCCAGGGAAATACCGAACGCCATACGGCGCCATCGGCCTCACCAGCACCTGGAGCGATGAGGAGGTCATCCTGGATCTCACGGATCCGAATCCTGGCGACAACTACGTGACCGCTTTCCAGAATGTGCAGTTCGCCTACAGCGCACTCAGCAGTTCCACCATCGAGGTGGATGACGTGAAGGTGGAGCGTGTAGAGCTTGACAACGGCTACTTGGACGAGGTGGCCCTCAACCACATCCTGCGCTACAACTGCCCTTTGGCTGGCAGTGTGGATGACCCGCGCAACGTCTTCGCTTCCAATGGCTCCTTCGAGCTCATCGGTTGCTGGAGCGATGTGTACGGCAACATCCACTCCGGCACCGTCACCCTTGCGCCTTGGGAAAGCATCGTGCTCTACCGCGTGCCCGATGTCTTCGACATCGACTTGGCCCAGTACGATGTGCAAGGCAACGAGACCTGGAGCACGGATAAGAAGGTGCGCGGCAGCGTGGTGATCGGCAACGGCGAGACCCTCACCGTGGATGGCGCCACGATCGAATTCGCCGATAGCAGACAGGACGAGGAAGTGCTCACCAACATCGTGGTGGAAGCGGGCGGCACTTTGGAGCTGATCAATGGCGCTCACCTGACCACTCTGGAAACATGCGGCGCCAATAGCATGTGGGACGGTGTAAAGAACTTTGGTAACGTGGACCCCAACGCCCCGCAGGGCATGGTACACGTTCTCAGCGGCAGCCGCATCAGCAACAGCCTCACCGGCATACTCGGCGGCGAGGGCGACCCCATGAACCCCGGCTATGCAGGACCGATCAAGAACGGACTGATCGACATCCGCGACGCGTTCTTCGAGAACAACCTGCACGACGTGGTGCTGCACGGCCTGCCCAACGGCAACTTCTTCCTTGACTATTGGGATGTGCCCTTCTTCCAGAACACCACCTTCAGCACCACGGCCCACTTGAACTACGACGACCTTGATCCCGTGGCACACGTACGTGTAGCAGACCACGGCCAAAGCATCTTCCTGGGCTGCACCTTCGCGAACGACCTGCCTACCCACACGCAGAGCCACCGCATGGGCCTCGGCATCCAAGGCCTCAACGCCAACATTGCCGTATGGGGCAATGGCGCTGGCAGCAGCACCTTCCGCAACCTGGACCACGCCATACACAACATGGCCAGCGCCGGTGCGCCTTACACCAACGTAGTCCTAAGCGAGTTCATCGACAACATCTGCGCGGTGTACATGAAGGATGTGCCGGGCTTTGCGATACGGGGGAATACGGTGCAGATGGGGAGGTGGGGAAGCGTGGAACTGACGAACTCCGCGCAAGAATTTTGGGGAGATGCCCATCGCGCTTTCTTCGCCACCGGCAGCAACGCCTTCTCCATCTTGGACAACACGCTATCACGCTCTCCCGCCAACACCACACCGCTGGAAGGTGTAGTGGTTGGCTACACCAGCGCAGAGAACGAAGTGGTCTTCCGCAACAGCGCTTCTGACCTGGACGTGGCTTTTGTGGGCGAAGGCGAATGCGCGGACGTGAACGGCGACCCGAACATCGCCGGGCTACAATACCAGTGCTGTACCAACGATGGAAACGCGGTGAACATGCAGAGCCGACCGGCCAACGGCGCAAGCCAACAACAGCAACAATCGCATACCATTCGTGGCCGCCAAGGCACCCCCACCTACAGTGCCAGCAATAGCTTCGATGGTCCCTTGCACTTCGAAGTGCTCACACGTGCGGCTGCCATCGAATACATCGAGTACAGCCATGTAGCAGGTGATGCCCCCGCCACCTACACCCAGCAGAATCCGAACGATTTGGATGCCGACTACCTCACGCCCGTTCAGGTAAGCAGCGGCATCGGTTGCCTCACGGGGCAGCCCGTGTGGATCGCGGGCACCGGCGGCACGTTTACGGAACTGAAGCCCGTGATCACAGCGCGTAAGCTGGAGTACGGCAACCTGCGCTACCAATTGGAGCAGCTCATCGATGGCGGCAGCACGGACGAGACCGTGCAGGAGATCACGGATACCTGGCCGCAGCACGTCTGGGACCTACGCGACAGCCTGCTGAGCAAGAGCCCTTTCTTGAGCGTGGACGCCTTGAAGGAACTGGTGAACAAGGACGTGCCCGTGGCCATGAAGGCGGAAATCCTCATCGCCAACCCCGACGCCACCAAAAAGGAAGGCTTTCTCAAGTGGGCCGAGACCGAAGCCGATTACCCGATACCGGGTTACCTGGCCGAGGCCATTGAGGCCAGCTGGGAAACGCGCACCTACCGCACGGTGCTGGAGGAGAACATCGCCGACAAGCACACGCGCCTGAACCAAGCGGTGAACCGCGCCATCGAGCTATTGCAGACCGATACTGTACCGCCCCCACCGGACAGCCTGCGCTGGGCATGGCAGCAATTGCGCACCAACCGCGCGCGCTATGCTGAAGCCGCATTGCTCATGGGCCGGGGCCAGTTCGCCGAAGCGGATTCACTGATCGAGGCCATGCCCGCAGAGCACGACCCGAAGGCACCAGAGGAAGCCGAGCGCCAGCGCATGCTGAAGTACATTGATGTATTGGCCACTGCTGCTGCCGATGCGCGCAATGCCTACCAGCTCACCGCTGCCGAAGTGGACAGCCTGGATGCGATGATTGGCACCAACTACGACCGCCCCGCCAACTGGGCCAGCAACCTCTTGTGCGCCGTCTATGACAAGTGCCGCGCGCCGTACACGGGCAATGCTGGTGCGCCGAAGTCCAACCGCACAAGGCAACGGGAGGAACAGGCAAGAACACCGCAGGCTGCTCAGTTCAGCATCCAGCCCAACCCTTCTAGAGCTTGGGTGGCCTTCTCCTACAACTTCGCCGAAGGCGCCTTCAAGAACGGCAGCATCATTGTGCGCGACCTCTCTGGTCGCTCGATCGCCACCATGACCTTGAGCGCGACTCAGGGACAAGAGTTGTGGGACGTTCGTTCCGTTGCACCGGGCACCTATGTGGTGCAATACATGGCCGAGCAGCGCTTGGTGCATACCGAGAAGCTCATCATCCAGCAATGAGCGCCAAGTGTTGGAGCGTGGCCACGCTTTGCGCGGCCACGCTCCAATCTCCATCGGGCCTGGCTCAGTGGAGTTTCGAACTGGACACCACCTTCCGGACCACAATAGTGGACCAGAATGTGAATGCCCTGCAGCTACTCCAAGATGGTAAGCTATTCCTTTCCGGGAGGATTAGATTCCCAGGAGACATGAGTGTTCGAGGTAGCGGCCGCCTCCTAACCAATGGCGAGCAAGACTTGGATTTTCCCACTTTCCCACTGACTACCGGTAGCGGGAAAACCACGCCGTGGACCGCCAATATGTTCTACGTAGGCACGACAACCGTTCGTCGTATGCTTCCGGATGGCGTGACAGACGCCACATTCATCAATCCGAATAGTGGCCCGTATTTCCAATCGAACGCCACGGGGGATTACCACGTCTTCCCCGACGGCCGGGTGCTGATGAGCGGCTCGCATTGGCTCAGCGACAGCATACGCGGCTTCGAGGGCCTCTACGAACTGATCTGGTTCACCAACACCGGCTACCTGGATACCACGCGCGTGCATCGCAACGCGAACGGCCCCATCTGGGAGTTCAAGGAGCTGCCCAACGGCCAGTTCATCTGCACGTGCAATTGCACGCAGTATGAGGGTCAGCCGGTGAGCAAGCTCTTCAAGGTGAACGCGGACCTCACCTTGGATACGAGCTTCCAGCCGGGGGTGAACTGGGGCAACATCTTCGTCTACCATGGCCTGCCCGATGGGCGCGTGTACGCCGCAGGCCGCTACAAGCGCGCCGTAGCACCCAACGATACGCTCTTCCTCGCCCGCTTCATGCCCGATGGTGCATTGGATCCGAGCTTCACTCCTCCCAGCATTGAAATGGGTTCCTTGAATGCGGATTACGGACCTGGCATAAGCTGCCTGCTACCTTGGAGCGACCAATGCGTGATCGCCGCCGGTGAATTCGGATCGGTGGATCAGCAGTCACGTACCAGCATGTTCATGGTAGATTCGAGTGGTTCGCTTACTGCCGCGTTCCAGGATATGCAGATTGGAATTTATGAAGGTCAGTTCGGCAACTCAGCCGAGATCACCAGCATCGTGCCGGTGAATAGCGACACGCTTTACATCTGTGGTGCTTACGTTGGTTTGAACGACGGCACCATCAACGACCCCCAGCAGCGCTTCGTGAGCCGCTTGCTGGTGCATGAGATCACCACGGGTGCGCAAGAGCAAGCGTTGCCCACGGTGCGCGTGTACCCCAACCCCGCGAACAGCGCAGCTACGCTGGAGTTGGAGACACAACCAGTTCATGCGCACGTTTTGCTGCGCGATGCGCTAGGCAGAGAGATCTTGCGGCAGCACCTACCCGACCGCGCCACTACCTTGGAGCTTCAAACCCTTCCCGATGGATGCTACACCTTGGAGGTACACGC
>CAZFBP010000003.1:1226-32958 GCA_964517255.1 uncultured Chryseobacterium sp. | reverse complement strand
AGACGAGCATCACCAAGGGCGAAGGCAAGCTCACCCTCACCGGCAACCTCGGCGATGTGATGAAAGAGAGCGCCGTGATCGCCCTGGAATACATCAAGTCCCACAGCGACATCATCGGCCTCGACCCCGATGTGTTCAAGCGCTGGAACGTGCACGTGCACGTGCCCGAGGGCGCCACGCCGAAGGATGGCCCTTCGGCCGGCATCACCATGCTCACCAGCATCGCCAGCGCATTCACCCAGCAGAAGGTGCGCAAAGCCGTGGCCATGACCGGCGAGATCACCCTGCGCGGCCGCGTGCTGCCCGTGGGCGGCATCAAGGAGAAGATCCTCGCCGCCAAGCGCGCCGGCATCAAGGAGATCGTGCTCAGCGCCGATAACCGCAAGGACATCGACGACATCGACGCGCGCTACACCCGGGGCATGAAGTTCACTTACGTCACCGAGATGATCGACGTGGTGAAGCACGCGCTGCTGAAGGAGAAGGTGGAGAACGCGTTGAAGGTGGCGTAGGAGCATGGGCGCATTTGCTCATGTGAGCATGTGCGCATCAAGAAAAAGCCATGGGCAAACGCATCCGCTTCGAGACCAAGGAGGAATCGAACGCCCGGCGCGAGCGCGAATTCATGGCACTCACGCCGCATGAAAGGCTCCAATGGTTCCTGCGCAGCTTCGATGGGCGTGTGCCTTTGGCCCCGGATGCTGCGGAGAGGAAAGGGAATTTCGTGATCTACAAGAAGAATGCACTTCGGTGAGGAAGTGAACGAGTTCCTGCGCGCTGCGAATACGCAAGGGGTGCGCATGCTGCTCATCGGCGGCGGAGCAGTGAATTTCCACGGCTATCAGCGGCAGTCGCCCGACCTGGATTTCTGGATGGAGCCTACCGCCGAGAACTTCGAGCGTTTGGCTTCCACGTTGCGGTCAATCGGTTTCGAGTTCGACGGATTCCCGGAGCAGGTGCTTCGTTCAGAACAGGATATCTCATTGAACATGTCACCGGGCCTCGACGTGGAGATCATCACCTTCTTGAAGCCTGGCTACTCATTCGATGATGCTTGGTCGCGTGCGGTGGAAGATGAGCTTGCAGGCGAGCCGGTCATGAGGCATCGGATACTGGCATTCGACGATCTGGTGGAGAGCAAATTGCGCGCGGCCCGCCCCAAGGACCTCTTGGACATTCAGGAACTGAAGCGACGGAAGAGCCAGCGATGAGCGCGGTCAATGCGGTTGACCGCTCCCGCACTGAGCGGCGAGGTCACGCATTGTTACTTGCTGGATCACGGTCAGGTCCAGCTGCGTCTTCGATAGAACGGCCAAGAAAGCCGCTACTGGCATGTGGAAGAATCGTCGCTCGTGCCACTGCGCCAAGTCTTTCTCCAGCATCCGCTCAGCAATCCCGGCGATCTGCGCGCGGCTCGAATCCGCTGTACAGCACAGGTCGGCATCGCGCACGAATCGAGTCATTCCATCGTACAGGGCCGCACCCGCCCCTTCAGCTTGAAAGAGGCTGTCTGAAACGCTGGTGCTGTGCGGAGCACGCGCCCCAGCGACTTCCTTCATGAGTTCGACACGGGCCTTTAGAGCTGTGAGTGCGCTATCCAGCAGTCGCGCTTCCTCACGCACGTCAACGCAAAGGGCGAGCGATGCCGCCAGCCCTTCCGCCTGACGCGATTGCGTGCTTTGCTCCAACGAGTCATTCAGTTCCATGAAGCGTTGTTCGACGCGGTCGCTGACCACGAGGCCGCAGCCGGAGGCGAGCACGAAGGGGAGGAGCAGCGCCATGCTTCTCATGGGAGGTGATGCGCGTGCTTCGGGTCGAGCATCCAGATCATGAATTTCATAAGGCCGTACGCGGCCAGGCAGGCAACGCCGAGCCCGATGATCCCGGAGGTCACGGTCTTCGCGAAGCCGTGCCGGTCTTGCTGATTCGATGGAGCGTGGCTCCCATGGTGCGAACGAGGTTTGCCCTTTGAGTCGCCGACCTGCGCGTTCGCGCGGCGTTTCGCCTTCAACCACGGCGTGAGGTAAGCCATGTGCCTGCGTGGCGCACGACTGTACGCTTCCTTCCGCATGCCGAAGCCCATGTAACCCATGCCGTGAATGTAACCCGGCCGCGGGGCCTGGCGGTTCGCACTGGCCACGATTCCGCATCTTGGCCGCATGAAGCTGTCGCTGCCTGCTCGCATCCTCATCGGCCTCGGGGCCGGCATCGGCTGGGCGCTGCTCAGCTCAACTATGGGCTGGAGCGCGTTCACGCTGGATTGGATCGCGCCCTTCGGCGACATCTTCATCAACCTGCTCAAGCTCATCGCCATCCCGCTGGTGCTCTTCAGCATCATCAGCGGCGTGAGCGGCCTGGGCGATGTGGCCAAGCTGGGAAGGACGGGCGGCTTCATGCTCTTGCTCTACCTGAGCACAACAGTGATCGCCATCAGCGTGGGCCTGGCGATGGTGAACCTGATCAAGCCCGGCGAATGGGCCAGCGACGACCAGCGCTTGGGCAACCGCGTCGCCTATGAGCTGTGGGTGCAGGAGACGCCCGGCGTGGAGAAGCCGAAGGATGGGAAGTGCGTGAGCTGCGACCCCGCGAACGCGACGAGGGTGGCTGAAGTGCTCGCCGCGCGCCAGGCAGCGCCACCGGATCCCGCGCTCATGGGCAAGGTGGAGCAAGCGAAGAAGGTGCAGGGCGGGCCGCTGCAGTTCCTCGTGGACGTGGTGCCGAGCAACATCTTCCTGAGCTTCAACAACGCGCTGATGCTGCAGGTGATCTTCTTCGCGCTCTTCTTCGGCGTGGTGCTGCTCATGCTCCCTGCGCCAACCGCTGCACCGGTCACCACCTTGGTAAATGGGTTGAATGAGGTCTTCATGAAGATGGTGGAGGTGGTGATGCGCGCCGCGCCCTGGTTCGTCTTCGCGCTCATGGCCGGCGTGGTCTCACGCATCGCCGGCGACGACCTCGGCGCGGTGATCGGCCTGTTCAAGTCGCTGGCAGGCTACAGCATCACGGTGCTGCTGGGCCTTGTGCTCATGGTCTTCGTGATCTACCCGTTGGTGATGATGCTCCTGATGCGCCGCAACGTGTTCGGCCGCTTCCTCAAGGCCATGAGCCCGGCGCAGTTGCTCGCCTTCAGCACCAGCAGCAGCGCCGCCACCTTGCCCGCCACCATGGAATGCGTCACGGACCGCATCGGCGTGAGCAAGGGCACGGCCAGCTTCGTGCTGCCCATCGGCGCCACGGTGAACATGGATGGCACCAGCCTGTACCAGGCGGTAGCGGTGATCTTCCTCGCGCAGTTCCATGCCGTGGACCTCACCCTCGCGCAGCAATTGGGCGTGATACTCACCGCCACCTTGGCCAGCATCGGCGCGGCAGCGGTGCCCAGCGCGGGCCTCATCACGCTCTTCATCGTGCTCGCCGGCCTGGGGCTCGATCCCGCCTGGATCGCCATCATCCTGCCCGTTGATCGAATCCTCGACATGTGCCGCACCGTGGTGAACGTGACCGGTGATGCGGTGTGCTGCAGCGTGATCGCCAGCAAGCAGGGCGAGAGGCTCTTTCAGGACGAAGGGACCACGTGACCGCTACGATTCGGGGCCGAGCACCTCGTGCACGTTGCCTTTGATCGTGTTCGCGAGGCGCTCCATCGGCAGATCGTTCGGGTCGGTGCCGAAGGGGTCCTCGATGCCCTCGGCGATCAGCTCCAGGCTGGCCATCACGTAGAACACGAACATCACCACGGGGATGGCGATCCAGCCCAGCGTGAACGCGAGGCCGAAGGGCAGCGTGAGCACGTACACCACGATGAACTTCTTGAGGAAGCTGCTGTACGAATAGGGGATGGGCGTGTTCTTGATGCGTTCGCACGCGCCGCAGATGTCCATCAATTGCGCCAGCTCGCGGTCGATGATGAGCAATTGCTCGCCGCTGATCGTGCCTTCCTTCAGCATGCGGCGCACACGCTCAGTCATCAGTTGCGCGATCTGCATGGGCACGTGCTTGCCGCGGTCGAAGCCCGGGATCTCCGGATGCGGCGCGCTGTCGAGCTCGAGCCTGGTCTTCTCCTGCTGCAGATGCAGGCGCAGCTCATGCGCGAAGAACGGGATGAGCTTCGCGAAGAAGGCGCGCGCCACCTTGTCCTCAGGGAGGAGCGCATCGAGCTTCACGGCCAGATTGCGGCTCGCGTTCACAAGTTGGCCCCAGAGCTTGCGCCCTTCCCACCAGCGATCGTACGCCGTGTTGGTGCGGAACACCAGCAGCATGCTGATCGCGAAACCGAGCAGGCTGTGCATCACGGGCAGGTTCTTCACCAGGCTGTCGTTGCCGAGGCCGAGCCCTTGAAGCTCGATGAAGCCCACGGCCCACGTGAACACCCCGACGGCCAATAGCCAGGGCCAGAGTTTGCGGAAGGTGTCGGCGCGGTGGAAGGCCAGTGCCTTGAACCAGTTGGAGGGGTCGTAGGTCACCATGGCCTACTCGTAGTGCTTGCCCACCATGCGCTGGAACATGCGGCCGGGAAGCAGCTTCTTGGCCAAAATGCTGAACCGCTGCACGCCCTGCGCAACGACGTACGTGGCCCTCGGTCGCGGCGAGGCGATGATGCGCGCCACCACCCGTGCGAGCTCGTCCGGGTCACGGCTGTAGTGCATGCTCCCCCCCAGGATCTCCATGGCGCGCGCGTATCCGGGCTCATGCACGGGGCTGATGCGTTCGGGCCGCAATCGGCCTTCAGCAATGGGCGTCTTGAACTCGCCGGGCTGCACGTTCACCACGGTGATGCCGAAGCGCTGCTCCTCGATCGCCAGGGCCTCGCCGTAACGCTCCAGCGCCGCCTTGCTCGCGCTGTAGAACGCGCGGTAGGGCAGGCCGAAGTTCCCGGCCACGCTGGTGATGTTGATGATGAGGCCGCTCTTCCGCGCGCGCATGCCGGGCAGTAAGGCACGGCACAGGCGATGGGCGCCGAGCACGTTCGTATCGAGCAGGCGCATGGCCTGTGCAGGCTCGATGTCCTGTGCAGGCCCTTGGATGCCGAGGCCCGCGTTGTTGATCAGCACATCGATGCGGCCCAGCTTCCGCTCCGCCTCGGCCACTCCTCGAACCACCGAGGCCTCATCCGTGATGTCCATCCGTAGCATCATCACGCCGTTCACCGTAGCGCCATCCTCGACCTTCCTCCCCGTGCCGATTACCGAATGGCCCTGCGCCACCAAGCGCTGCGCGATGGCCTGTCCGAGCCCGCTGCTCGCGCCTGTAACAAGTATCGTTCTCACATAGCTCGGCATGGCGGCAAGGTAGATGCGCGCTTCCGATTCGATCGAGCATGTCCAGCGCCCTACATTCGCCCCGGGGCAAGTCCCGTACGACCAGCTCCCGCTCAATCCCCCAGGGCCGGAAGGCAGCAAGGGCAGGCGGTTGTAGCGGTGCGATGCGGGTCGCTTGCCCCTCTTTTTTTACGGCGACTCGGCCCATGCCAGGCATTGCAACAGGCCGATTGCTACATTCGGTTCCACAACCAAAACCACGGTAACATGGGCATGATGAAAGAGTTCAAGGAGTTCGCGATGAAAGGGAGTCTTGTTGACATCGCGGTCGGCTTCGTGATGGGCACCGCCTTCACGGCCGTCGTGAACAAGTTCACTGGAGGCATCATCTCACCGTTCATCAGCATGCTGACAGAGCGGTTCAGGTTCGATGAGCTCGAATGGGTGCTCAGGAAAGAGGTTCTGGATCCAACTGGAGCGGTGAGCACGGCCAAGGTGGCGGTGATGTACGGCCAGTTCCTCACGGCGATTCTTGACTTCATCATCGTTGCCTTCGTCATGTTCATGGTGATCAAGGCCATCAACCGCATGAAGAAGGCCGAGCCGCCGCCTCCTCCAGCCGGCCCAAGCAGCACCGATCAGCTCCTGATGGAGATCCGCGATTCGCTGAAGAAGTAGTTCCGTCCCCGACCTTCCCGCGAGGCCCTGCCATTCGGCGGGGCTTCGCTTTTCCGCGCCGATACTCGTGGGGGGCATGGCGGCATCATGGTTGCCGGTAATTTCCGCCCACCATGCGCATCGCTGCAGCACTCGTGATCCTGTTCCTCTGCGGATGCGCCGCGCAGCGCGGCCTGCGCGAGGGCGCCGCGCATGAACAGAACGGAAGGGTAGCGGAGGCGAAGGCAGCGTACGCTGCGGTCTGGGAGCGCAAGCCGAACCGCGCGCCAGCCAGGGAGGGCTACAAGCGCATGGCGCAGCGCGAGCTCGATGAACTCGTGGGGGCCGCTGTGGTGGCGTATCGGGTCGGCGGCCTGAAGGAAGGCGATGCGCAACGCCAGCGCTCCCTCGATTACCGCGGCGCGGTCGTGGGACAGGGCATCGACCTGCGGTGGGACGGGGCCGTTGATGCCGCGCGCGAGGATGCGAAGCTGCGCGAGGCCGAAGCGCTCTTCCAGTTCGCATCGGCGGCATTCCGCGAGGATCGGTTCCAACAAGCCATCGGCCTTGCCAGGCAATGCCTCCAATTCGACCCCAGGCACGGCGAGGCCCATCACCTGATCCGCATGGCCGAGGCGGAGCCGCTCTTCCGCGAAGGGCAGCAAGCCGAGCAGCTCGGTCTTTGGCGCAAGGCGCATGAGCGCTACGAGGCCGTGGCCCGGCTCGATGCCGCGCACAAGGACGTGGTTCAGCGGCTGGAGCATTGCAAGCGCATGGCGCGGTACACACTGGCCTACTTGCCGGTGCAGGCGTCGCGCTCCAAGCGCACCATCCTCGGCTTCGAGATCGGCAGCGGACCCGTGGACCAGGAACTGGCCGTGGTGGTGCAGCGCGAAGTGCTGGCCCTTAAGGATCCCTTCCTTCAACTGATTGATCGCGGCAGCACCGATGTGATCCTCGCCGAGCAGCGCCGCCAGATGAATGAGACCTTCAGCGAGCAAGCCGCCGTGGCGGGCAGGCTCTTGGGCGCGCGCTACATCCTCACCGGCCGTGTGCTCAAGTACGACGACCTGCTCAAGCGCGACCTGGAAGTGCAGGTGCAAGTGATCGACGCGGAGACAGGCCGCCTCCACCTGAGCGAGGTGGCGCGGGCCACCAAGGCCGATCTGCCGCGCGACGGATCGGCCAAGCTCACCGATGTGGTGGCCCGCCGCATCGCAGCGCTGCTCAAGGGCTTCGACCCACAAGGCTGAAGGCGCCGGTTACATTCGCGCCTCGCCTGCCCTTGGCAGCGCCAGCTTCAACGCCATGCCGCAGCTCACTCGCGCCGTATCGAAGACCCAGCAAGCCATCGCATTGGAGGAGCGCTACGGCGCCCGCAACTACCACCCGCTGCCCGTGGTGCTCGATAGTGGCAAGGGCGTATTCGTGTGGGATGTGGAGGGCAAGCGCTACTACGACTTCCTCAGCGCCTACAGCGCCGTGAACCAAGGCCATTGCCACCCGCGCCTGGTGAAGGTGATGCAGGAGCAGGCCGAGCGCATGACCCTTACCAGCCGCGCGTTCTACAACAGCGTGCTCGGCGAGTACGAGAAGACCGTATGCGAGCTCTTCGGCTACGACAAAATGCTGCCGATGAACACCGGTGCCGAAGCCGTGGAGACCGCGATCAAGATGGCGCGCAAGTGGGGCTATGAGAAGAAGGGCATCGCGGCTGGACAGGCCAGGGTGATCGTATGCGAAGGCAATTTCCACGGGCGCACCATCAGCATCGTGAGCATGAGCACAGACCCCGAGAGCCAGGGCGGCTTCGGTCCGTTCACGCCAGGCTTCGAAGTGATTCCCTACGACGACATCGGGGCACTGGAATGCGCGCTTGAGGATCCGAACGTGTGCGCCTTTCTCGTGGAACCCATTCAAGGCGAGAAAGGCGTATTCACCCCCGCCGACGAGTACATCCCCCGCGCCATCGCCGCATGCAAGGCGCGCAACGTGCTCTTCATCGCCGACGAGATCCAGACGGGCATCGCGCGCACAGGCCGATTGCTGTGCAGTGTGCCCGACGGGGAATCGGATCGGACGAAGCGCCCCGATGCGGTGATCCTCGCCAAAGCCCTCAGCGGCGGCATGTACCCGGTGAGCGCCGTGCTCGCGAGCGATGAAGTGATGGGCGTATTCACCCCCGGCACGCACGGCAGCACCTACGGCGGCAATCCCATGGGCGCGCGCATCGCCATGGAAGCCCTGGCCATCGTGCAGGAGGAAGGGCTCACGGAGAACGCCGCGCGCCTTGGGCTGCTCTTCCGCAACGAGATGCAGCAGCTGGTGGAGGCCTACGACTTCGTGAAACTGGTGCGCGGCAAGGGCCTTCTCAACGCGCTGGTGATTGAAGCGCGCACATCAACCGATGGCTCGCTGAGAACGGCGTGGGAGCTCTGCCTCTTGCTGCGCGACAACGGACTTCTGGCCAAGCCCACGCACGGCGACATCATCCGCTTCGCGCCGCCGCTGGTGATCACCGAGGAGCAGGTGCGCGAGGCGTGCAACATCATCGCGCTCAGCATGCGGCAGTTCGCTTAGCGCGCGACCACGATCCTTGTGGCGCGTGAGGCTCCGCGGAGCGTGCCGTACCGCACGGCATAGGCTCCAGGAAGCAGCGAGGAGACATCGATCACGCCCCCGGCAACGGCGAGTTCGAGCGTGCGGCCATCCATGCTGGTGACCTGCGCTATCCCCGCAGCGTCAGCGAGCGCGATGCGGCCCGTCGCAGGGTTTGGATAGGGCGATGCATCAGTTCTGGACTCGGCTTCCGTGTCCGTACTCACGCACAATACGTCATTCAGCAATCCCCACAGATCATTGCAGAATTGGATTGACACAGCTGCGCCGCTGCCCGATGGCGCGTTGCCCATTCGCATCACCACCAGACCCATGCTCGGCACCACGTTTATCTGCTGGCCGTTCTTGCCGAGCGCGTTGAAGGCATCGGCGGGCTGGTTGGGCAGCAGCATGCCAGGGAACTGGAACTGCAGCCCAGGCACCATGAAGCTGTCCTGTCCGTTGAGCCACCAGAGGTAGCCGTACGATTCGTTCAGCGATTGCGAGGGCGTGGTCATCGCCTGGAAGTAGGCGTCGTCGCCGAGGATGTCGTTGCCGTTCCACACACCGCGGTTCAGCGCGAGCAAACCGAAGCGCGCCATGCTGCGCGGCTTGCTGAAGAACACGTTGTTGTCGCCGGTCTGGATGTAGAGTCCGCTCATGCCCGTGGTGGCCGTGAGCGTGCCGTACAAGTAGCTGTTCAATGTCTGTCCGGTGGCCGCGGCGATCACGCCGTCGAGGCGAGTGTATGGCGCGTTGTGGTACGCCCATCGCGTGCCGGGAACCGCAAGGAATTGCAGGCAGGCCGGATCCGTGCAATCCGGATTGGCCACGCCATCATCCAGGCCAGTGGCCATGGTGAGTTGGTGGCGCACGGTGATGTTCGATTCCTGGCCAGGCGTGCAGCTGGTCCATCCGGCGCCGAGATAATCGCTGCTCGAGGCGTTGATGTCCAGCAGGCCATCGGCCTGCGCGGCTCCCACCAGGAAGGCGGTGAGCGATTTTCCTGCGCTGGCCCAGTACCAGATGCTGTCCTGCGTGAAGGTGCCGGTGTAGTGCTCAATGGCGATGCGGCCATCCTTCAGCACGATGAAGGCCTTGCTGTTGTTCGCATCCACGAAGTCGAGCAGTGGCGGAATCGCATCGGCGCACCAGCCCAGCGAGGCGGGGTCCACGGTTTCCCAGGCATTGCCGGCCAGGGGTGGGAAATAGAGCTGTTGTGCTCGTGCTGACGCGCAGAGCAACGTGAGCTGGACAAGTGTGAGTAGTCTCATCTGGAAGCGTGCGTCGATGGACGTTCGCGAGGGCTGCGGGTTTGATCCCGGCCTGACCTATTCTGGTTTGCTGCGATCCACTTCCTTCACCAAACGGCCCTGCTCATAATGCAGTTCGCGGTAGACCTGGCCATCGGGGCTGTAGTCGTAATGGATGCCGTGCTCCACGCCGTCCGCCCAATGCTCCACGTATTTCTTGGTGCCGTTCTCATAGTAGTACACCCATTCGCCGTGCTCCACGCCGTTCTCGAAGCGGCCCACGTACTCCAGCTTGCCGCTGGGGTAGTACACCTTTTCCATCACCTTCACGGCCTCTTCGCCTTTGCCCTTCATGTAAATGACCACTTCGGGCTTGCCGTTGGGATGGCTGGCGGCCACCTGCTTGTGCGTGCCGCACGCCGCGATGAGGAAGGGCGCTGACAGAATCGCGGCCAGGCTGGCTTTCATGGTGCGCTAAAGTACAGGAAGCGCATTTGGCGGCAAGCGGCCGTTCAGGGCAGCACGAGGCGCCGGCCGGAGCCGGTGCTCATGCGCAACGCCAAGTAGCTCCCGCTGGCCAGGCTCAGCAGCGGTAGTCGATCGTGCGCATCCTCGAGCAGCGTGCGACCCTGTGAATCCAGTATGCGAATGCGTTCGCCCTGGCGGAGCCCCGTGCAGCGCAGATGATCGTCGCTGCCGATTGAAACGGACCACGAGCCTTCATGCGCGAGCTCCTGCACGCTCACCGGGTTCACTACCCAGCCGATGTCCTGCATGATGCCCAGACAGATGGGACCGGGCCAGTGGTTCGCATGGCCTGCGGTGCTGAAGGGCGTCATCAATTCGTTCGCGTTGCCAACAGGATATGTGGTCTCGTTGAGGTGAACGCAACTGCTGCCAAGGGCGAATGTGGGCGGCGAGTAGATGCGGATATCGGCGCCGCCGCTGCCCACCAGCCCGAAGCTGCCGATCCACTGGAGCTGGTTGCAGGTGAGGAACGAGCCCAAGGGCACTGAAGGGTTGGGCACATCCACGAGCATCTCCAGCGTGGGCGCGCGCAGGAAGCGATCGAAGATGCCGGGCAAGGTGTCCTGCTGCGGCCAGGGGAAGGTGGTGATCAGCGGCGCGAAATCGCTCTGCTGCAGCAGGCCGAAGGAACCTTCGCTGCCCACCTTCTTGGCCAGGCCCACGAAGCCGAGGCCGTGGCCGAGCTCATGCAGGGCCACGCTCACCAGATCGTACTGGCCTGCGGGCGTGTTGCCGTCAAGGCCGTAGTACCAATCGGAGCTCGCGTTCAGATAGACGTTGATGTCGTCCTGGCCGGGATTGAGCTCGGTGTCTGCGATGCTGTTCGCGAGCGCGGTGGCGTACCAGGTGGCCGGCAAGGGGGCGCTGGCGAAGTCCTTCCGTCCGTTCGGGAAGGTGACGCCGAGCGCCGAAGCGCCGAGCGAGACCCATTGCACCGAGACCTTGATCGGGACATCGCTCACCAGGATGCCGCCCCAGATGTCGGCCGCGCGCTGGATGGCGAGTTGGGCATTCGCGGGGGTGCCGAAGTGCGTGATGGTGAACGTGGCTGCTTGCGCGTGGAACGCGGCGGCGGCCAGGAGCGCGCTGATGCAACGTTGAAGCATGTGTCTCATCCCGGTCCTTCGAGACAGCGAACTTACACGGCCAGCATGGGCAACAGGCGGAACAGGTCGGGCTCGATGAGCTTCTTCTGAACGAGCGCCTCGGCGTGCGGAGTGAACGTGACCGCGCCCTTCACCACGCCCGCCACGCAATGGTGCTTGCCGTCCATCAGGCCTTCCACGGCGGCGGCGCCCAGGCGCGAGGCGAGCAGCCGGTCGGCGAGCGTGGGATTGCCGCCGCGCTGCAGGTGGCCCAGCACGCTCACGCGGATGTCGAACTGCGGGCAGCATTTTTCCACCAGGTCGGCCAGCTTGAAGGCGCCGCCCTCCTGATCGCCCTCGGCCACCACCACGATGCTGCTGCCCTTCTCCTGGCTGCGGTTCTCCAGCACGCGCACCAGTTCATCAACGTTCTCGCGGCGCTCCGGCACCATCACGTACTCGGCGCCTGCGGCTATGCCGGTGTGCATGGCGATGAAACCCGTATCGCGACCCATCACCTCCACGAAGAAGATGCGCCCATAGCTCGAGGCCGTGTCGCGCAGTCGGTCAATCGCTTCCAACGCGGTGTTGCACGCCGTATCGAAACCGATGGTGCGGTCGCTACCGCCCAGGTCGTTGTCGATGGTGCTGGCTACGCCGATGAGCTTCACGCCCTGCTCCAAGGCGAGTTGATGCGCGCCTGCTTGGGTTCCGCCGCCGCCGATGCAGATGAGCGCATCGATGCCCGCATCGCGCAGGTTCTTGGCAGCGGTCGCCCGGCCCTCCTTCGTCCGGAAGGCTTCGCTTCGCGCGCTGCGCAGCATGGTGCCGCCACGCTGGACAATGTTGCGCACATCGCGCGGGCCGAGCTCGAGGAAGTTGCCCTTCACGAGCCCATCATAGCCGTCCATGATCCCAGTGGCCTTGATGCGGTGGAAATGCGCCGTGCGCACCACTGCGCGGATAGCCGCGTTCATGCCGGGGGCATCACCACCGGAGGTGAGGAGGGCGAGGTGCAGGATCTTCATGTGGCTGGCATGGTCGATCAATCCTCCAACAAGCTGTTGGAGTTTTGGCAGGTCGGTGTATTCCATCACGAACTGGCGCATGAGCCAGAGATTCTGCGGGCTGAAGCCTTGCGCCCCGGGATAGGCATCGAGCAGGTCCTGCGAGAGCGTTTCGATCACGCTGCGGCCCCAGCCCAGTGCTTGTTGCTTCTCCAGGATGCGCTTGCCGATATCGATGTGCAAGGCGATGAGGTCCTTGTTCACGGAACGCGCCACACCCAGCCGGGCGTCCTCGATACGCGCCTTCAGCTCCAGGAGGAAGGCGCGGTAATCCTTGGTTCGGATGATGTGGGGCATGGCGCGCGGATCAATTCTCCAACAGGCTGTTGGAGAATTGCGAACCTATGGAAATGCCAGCAGCGGCGGGGCGTTCATGCCGGGTGCATCACCGTCGGAGGTAAGGAGGGCGAGGTGTTTGATGTTCATCGGCCGGATAATTCCCGAATGCTAGAAGGGTGGAGTGTTCCTCTTACGAACGGATTTCTTAGCCTTTCTCAAACCACTGTTCGCGACCCGACTGGACCGTAGATACCAGTTCCGGTCAACTTCGATCTTCGATCGGCGTTTCAGGTTGATATCGACTTGACGCCCTTCGTCAAAACAATCTAACAAGTACGGTTGGCCGTCCACGATCATTTTCACTGGCATGGCGAATCCTGCTTGGCATTGATCGTAGCGTATCCCAAGGGCCTTTTTGCGTATGATCCATTTTAACTCAGGAATCTGCGCGGTCCGCAAGTACTGATCAAAAATGCTCTTGTTCAGCAACGACTTCGTTCGTCCATCGAAATTGATCATGAAGTCTTCCACCCCCGCGCTCGTCACCGTCTTGTGGTAGAACCGCCGGTTCAGCTCCAGCAGCATGGCCCTGAAGGTGCTGTCGCCCACGATGTGGCGGATCATGTGGATCAGGTTCGCGCCCTTGTTGTACATGTCGCCGCTGCCTTCCTGGTTCACGCCGTAGGGTCCGATCAACGGCCGGTCGTTCGCGATGCCATTACGCAGGCCGATGACATACTCCTCCGCGGCTTTCTTGCCTTGCTGGCATTCGGTGTAGATCGTTTCGGTGTAGTCCGTGAAGCCCTCGTGCACCCACATGTCGGCGATATCGGCGGTGGTGATGCTGTTGCCGAACCACTCGTGCCCGCTCTCGTGGATGATGATGTAGTCCCAGAGCAAGCCGCGGCCTGAGCCGCTGCGGTCCGTGCCGAGGTAGCCCATCTGGTACCTGTTGCCATAGGCGATCGCGCTCTGGTGCTCCATGCCCAGGTGCGGTGCCTCCACCAGCTTGTAGCCGTCGTCATAGAAGGGGTAGGGGCCCAGCCATTCCTCGAAGCACTTCAGCATTGCTGGCACTTGCTTGAACTGCTCCCGTCCTTTCGATTCGTTCTGCGCGAGCACCCAGTAGTCGCAATCGAGGTTTCCTGCCATGCCTTCGTACGCCTCATGCCAATGCGCGTACTTCCCGATGTAGGGCACCAGGTTGTAGGTGTTGATCGGGCTCTTCACCTGCCAGTTCCAGGTGCTCGTGCCGTCATTGTTCTTCATTGTGCCCCGCAAGCGCCCATTGCCTATGGCCTGCAGGCTGTCGTGCACGGTGATGCGCAGGTTGGCGCCGTACTCCGGCTCATCGCTCTGGTGGTCCTTGCACGGGTACCACACGCTGGCGCCGAGTCCCTGGCAGGCCACGCTCATCCACGGATTGCCGGCATCATCTTTTTTCCAGATCCAGCCTCCATCCCAAGGCGGATGCACCGCGGCGCGCGGCGTGCCGTGGTAGTGAATGGTGATCGTGCTCGCTTCGCCCTTCTTCATGGGCTGCGGGATGTCAACCCACACCACGTTGTCATCATGCGTGAAGGTGACCCTCGCATAGCTCACGCTGATGGCGCCATCAACGAAGCTCGCGACATCGGTGAGGATGCTATCCACCACCAGCGGCTGTTGCAGGTCGATCTGCATGCGCTGGCCTTCGCTGATCGCATCGAAGGCGATGATGGTGCGGCCTTCGATGGAGCGTGTATTGAAGTCGGGCTTCACCGCGACATCGTACCCGACCACATTCCACCATGCACGGTAAGGGCCGATGGTGCCGCGCAAGGTGTCGGCCTTGGTGAATCCTTGCTTGTTGTCACCAAGTTGAGCGTGGCTGAGCAATGGCCCGGCCGCCATCGCCCAAGCAAGGAGCCTGCTCAGTCTCATGTGGGCAAGGTAGCCGTGCGCATGGCACACCCTCGTGGGTCAGTGACCATCCGATTGCTTCGGTTCCAGCGGCGCTGCGAGCATCACCACATCGAGCTTACGGTAGGCGTACTTCGGCTTGAGGCCCAGGCGGTGCTCCTCACCTTCCTCGCGACTGCCGAAGAGCAGCACGTCGAGGTCCGGGTCCGGGATGTCCTTCAGCTCGGCGTACTGCGCGCGGAACTGTTCTTTGAGCTTGGGCTTCGTGGCGGCCTCAGTGGTCTCGATCAGCGGCGTGATGTACACCGTGGGGCCGTTGCGCCAATTGCCGATGGCGAAGCTGTAGATGGTGTTCTGGGCTTGCGCGGCGAATGCGCCGAGCAGCAGTGCGAAGAATAGGATGTGCTTCATGCGCTCTGGTTTGTCAGGTCGGGTTCCCGTTGGCTTTATCACCCCGGCCTTGAGCCGGGGTCGCGCAAATCTCCGGCATCACCGCAGTACTCAACGTACCTCGATTTCGTCCAGGAACATCCACGCCGGGTTGCCGGCGCCGGGGAAGCCCTCGGGGATCTTGCCGGCGTGCTTCACGGCGATGCGTACAAAGCGCGCCTTGCCCACCTTGCCAAGGCTGAAGGCGTTCCGTCCTGCGCCCGCCTTCACTTCGGAGGAACCGATCTGCATGAAGGACCTGCCATCGACGCTGATGCTGAAATCGACTCGTTCGGGCAGGTGGATCCAGCTATGCGTCTCATTGAGAGCGCCGATGCTTGCCTCGCGGACGTCTTGCACGCTGCCGAGGTCCACCGTGATGGTGACGCCCTCTTTCCAGCCCAGCCATTCGGTGTTCACGCGTTTCTCCTGTGCCGTTATGCCATCGACCAAGGTGAATGCGCCGCCTTCGGAGTAGCGCTCGTGTGGTGGAACGCTGAGGTTGATTGGGCGGGCGGTGGCGAGGTTGAAGCGAAAGGTCCGTTTGGACGCTGGGCCCTCAACTCTCTCTTCTTTTCGGTGAGCGATCAATTTGGCTTCGATGGCGCAAGTGTTCAGCAACGCGATAGGGTCGGCATAAACCCAAGCAGTTCTACTCATTTCGCCTAAGGAGGCCTCGTCTTGCTCCTGAACGACTTCCATTGCCCCGTTGGCAGAAGGTGAGGTCAGAGAAACTATGATTTCTCCTGGTTTCGTTCCTTGTTTGGGCGTGATGCGCACTTGGTACAAGCTCTTGCTCGCATTCACCTTAATGTCTTCCAACCTCGGGTATTCAGCCTCCAACCTCTGGATGAAATCCGCCTCATCGCGCTTCGCCTTCGGCGTCCACAGCACTTCGGCCAAGGCCAGCATGCGCGGCACGGCCATGTATTCCACGTGTTCTGGTGTGAGGATGTACTCCGTCCACACATTGCCCTGTGCGCCGAGGATGTACTTGGCTTCTTCGGCATTCAACTCCGTGGGCACTGGTTCGTAGCTGTACACTTTCTGCACGGTCGTGAAGCCGCCGATGGCCAGTGGCTCGTTCGCGGGATCACCTTGGTAGTGGTCGAAGTAGCAATGGCTGCCGGGGCTCATCACCACATTGTGCTTTTGCTTCGCCGCCGCCACGTCGCCTTCAGTTCCGCGCCAGCTCATCACCGCAGCGTTCGGCGCCAGCCCGCCTTCGAGGATCTCATCCCAGCCGATGATCTTCCGGCCCTTGCTGTTCACGAACTTCTCGATCCGCTGGATGAACCAGCTCTGCAGCTCATGCTCGTCCTTCAAGGCGTGCGCTTTCAAGCGCGCCTGGCATTGGCCGCATTTCTTCCATGCTTCCTTGGGGCATTCATCGCCGCCGATGTGGATGATTTCACTGGGGAAGAGTTCCATCACTTCGGTGAGTACATCCTCCAGCACGGTGAACACGCTGTCGTTGCCCGCGCAGAACACATCGTCGAAGACGCCCCAGCCCTTCTGCACTTCGTACGGACCACCCGTGCAACCGAGCTGCGGGTAGGAGGCCAGCGCCGCTAGGGCATGCCCGGGCATCTCGATCTCGGGCACCACGGTGATGTGCCGCGCCGCCGCATAGGCCACAACCTCGCGGATCTGCTCCTGCGTGTAGAAGCCACCGTAGGGAATGCTGTCGTATTCGCGCCGACTGTACGGCCCGATCTGGGATCCCTTTCGCCACGCGCCCACGTCGGTGAGCTTCGGGTACTTCTTGATCTCGATCCGCCAGCCTTGGTCCTCGGTGAGGTGCCAGTGGAAGCTGTTCATCTTGTAGCGCGCCAGCAGGTCGATGTACTTCTTGGTGAATTCCACGCTCCAGAAGTGGCGGCAGGCATCGAGGTGCATGCCTCGCCATTGGAAGCGCGGCCAATCGGTGATGGTGAGGCAGCGGAGGGTGCCGGTCTCGCGGCTTTGTTCCAGCAGTTGGATCAGGGTGCGGCTTCCTCGGGAAAGGCCTTCCTCTGTCGGTGCTGTGATCGTGATTCCATGCGGCGAAACATGCACCGTGTGCCATTCATCCGGCAGCAGGGTGTCCGGCTGAATTAGGCTGAATTGCATCCGCAGCGGCATCAGGCAGTCCTTCGTCTTGGGCAATTGGAGTGGTGCCAGCTCGGCTTGAAGCAGGTCGAACAGCCCCTTCGAGGCTAATTCGCTCACTTCAACCTGCCAAGGACAACCGAGATCGAGCGTGCCATCCTCCAGGCGCAGTTCGACGGGATCAGGGATGAGGTTCGGCGCGCTCGGCCCTTGGGCCAAGGCGCTGGTAGCCAAGAGGAAGAAGAGCGCAGGGGCGAGTCGCATTTGTTTCATCCCGTGCAGCGGGAGGGCTAAAGGTCGGGTCGTCTCGCATTTCTCTGCGCCTCTGCGGTCTCTGCGTGAGCCCCTTGTTCGCCCTCTCCTCGGAAAAGCCCATATTTGCGGCCCCAATTCCGGGGACACTAACACAAACCGCGACATGCCAACTCGCATCCGCCTTCAGAGAAAAGGCAAGAAAGGCCAGCCGTACTACCATTTGGTGGTGGCTGATTCCCGCGCTCCGCGCGACGGGAAGTACATCGAACGGATCGGCGCCTACGATCCCAACCAGAACCCCGCGTTCATCGAGATCAACCGCGACAAAGCGCTCGACTGGCTCCAGAAAGGCGCCAGCCCCAGCGACACCTGCCGTGCGATCCTGAGCTACACGGGCATCGTGTACCGCAACCACCTGCTCAACGGGGTGAAGAAAGGTGCCTTCACGATGGAGGAAGCCGATCGCCGCTTCGATAGCTGGTTGAACGAGAAGAACGCCAAGATCGAGAGCAAGCGGACCAAACTGGCCGTTGGCAAGACCGACGCTGAGAAGGCCCGCATTGCCGCGGAGCTGAAGAAGAGCGACGAGATGGCCGCGAAGCTCAGCGCCAAGCTGGCCGCTTCAGCCGCTGCTGAGACTGCTGCTCCAGTGGCTGCCGAGGCCGCTCCCGCCGTTGAGGAAGCTGCCGCTGAATCTCCTGCTTCTGAGGCGCCCGCTGCTGAGAGCGAGGCTCCTGCCGCCGAGTAATCAAGCACGCTATTTATCAGAAGCCTCCCGATTCGTTGGGGGGCTTCTTTATTTCCTCCCCTTTGGTTTCGGAGGCTCCGGCCCCTTGCCCACTTGGAACTGACCCGCCTCGAATCGCCGCAGCAGCTCAGCGATCCGTTTGGCACGCGTGGGCTCGGTCTTGGCGCTGCCCACCCAGTAGCACATGTTGCGCTTCATGCCGGGCATGAGCTTGTCCCACGCTGCCTTCATCTCGGGGATGAAATCGAGCGTCTCGGCCAGTGCTTCCGGAATATCGATCCGGTTCGGCTCCGGATCCAGCCACAACTCCACCTTCACCAGGTCTCCCGGCCGTTCGATGCCGGCCTTCTTCCGCAAGTCGCCGCCGAGCACGAGGATGTGGTAGCCGCTCTTGGTGGGCATCAGGGCGCGATCCGCAGCAACGCCGTTGATCAAGGTCTTCACCCGCACTTCCCCGCGCTTGCCGAATAGCTCCTTCACTTCGTGCGGGAATTCCACGTAGCTCCACGCGAAGCGCCCCGTCATACGCTCCAATGGGGCGGTGAACTTCCAGGTCCTGGCTGCTTTCTTGGGCACGATGAGGCAAGTGTAGAGCGCGCCATCAACATTCCGCGTTCACAAGGTGCCACCGTCGGCACGGGATCGGGTGGGCGGCGCACCAACTTTGCGGGCGATTCACCCAACTGGTCCATCACATGAAGAAGTGGCTCAAGCGCATCCTGCTCACTGTTGTGATCCTCTTCGTCCTGCTCATCGTCTCTGCGGTGCTCATCCCCATCCTGTTCAAGGACCGGATCGAGGCCGCCGTGAAGGACGAGGTGAACAAGAGCCTCAACGCCACGGTGAACTGGGGCGAGTGGGACATCACATTGCTCAAGAGCTTCCCGAACCTCACCGTGGAGATCGCCGAGGTGAGCGTGGTGAATGCCGCGCCTTTCGAGGGCATTGAGCTAGCGCGCATCGGCACCTTCATCGCCACGGTTGACATCAAGAGCCTCTTCGGGGACCGCATCGGGGTGAAGCGCATCCGTTTGGTGAAACCGCGCGTCCATGTGAAGGTGCTGGAGGATGGCCGTGCGAACTGGGACATCGCGAAACCGGACACGGCGGTGGCAGCCGTTGAGGAACCGGCGGACACCGCCAGCGCGTTCCACCTGGGGCTCGATGAATTCGCGATCGAGGACGGCCGGCTGATCTATGACGATGCCTCGCTCACCTATTCCATGGAGCTGTTCGGCCTCGACCTCACGGGGAGCGGCGACATGACTGAAGACCTGTACACGCTGAGCACCGTGCTGCACGCCGATACGGCCAACGTGAGCTTCGATGGCGTGAAGTACCTGCGCAACGTGGAGGCCGACATCAAGGCCGACCTCGATATGGACATGCCGAACATGAAATTCACGTTCAGGGATAACGAGGTCACCATCAACCAGCTCGTGCTCGGATTCGATGGCTGGCTGGCCATGCCCGGAGACCCCATCGACATGGACATTACGTGGAATGCGAAGAAGACCGACTTCGGCACCCTGCTCTCGTTGGTGCCCGCCGATTTCGCAACCGACTTGAAGGGCGTGGAGATGAGCGGAAAGGCGGCCTTCAGCGGTCATGTGAAAGGAACGTACAGTGATGAGCGCTTGCCGGGCTTCGGCCTTGTGATGGATGTGGATAACGGCCGCTTCAAGTATCCCGACCTGCCCGCTTCGGTTGACGACATCTATGTTGACCTCAAGGTGAACAGCCCAGGCGGGAAGGACCTCGACGGCACCGTGGTGGACCTGAAGCGCTTCGCGATGAAGATGGCCGGCAATCCAGTGGAAGCGCGCATGCACCTCACGCATCCCATCAGCGATCCGAACGTTGATGCCGAATTGAAGGCCGAGCTCGACCTTGCCAGCGTGAAGAAGGTGGTGCCGATGGAGGGCAGCGATCTTCAAGGAAAGCTGGGCGCCGACGTGCGCATGAAGGGCGCCATGAGCGACGTGGAGGCGCAGCGCTACGAGAAGTTCCAGGCCGATGGCCGCTTGTCGCTCGCGGGCATGACCTACCGTTCGGATTCGCTGCCGTACCCGATCGGCATCAACAACCTGCTCTTCGAGTTCAGCCCGCGCTTCCTGGCGCTCACCAACTTCAACGGAAGCGTCGGGAGCAGCAACCTGCAAGCGAGCGGCCGCATGGACAACTACATCCAATGGTGGCTGCGCGATAGCACCCTCAGCGGCACCTTCGATCTGGCGGCGGACAAGTTCGACCTGAATGAACTCATGCCCGCTTCGTCGGAATCCGCGGGTACTGCGAGTGAGGCGGATACTTCCTCGATGAGCGTGATCGAGGTGCCCGGCAACATCGACTTCCGCATGGGCGTGAAGGCCGGCGAGGTGATCTACGATCAGATGAAGCTCACCAATGTGCGCGGCGGCATGCACGTGCATGATCAGCGCGTGGACCTGAAGGATGTGTTCTTCAACCTCTTCAACGGGAGCGTGGTGATGTCCGGCGGCTACGAGGCCAGGGACGTGAACTCGCCCAGCATCGATTTCCGATACGACATCAAGGACCTCGACATTGAGCAGACCGTGGCCTACGTGGACCTCGTTCAGAAAGTGGCGCCCATCGCCAAGACCTGCAAGGGCGCCTTCAGCACCAAGCTGGATATGAAAGGCAAGCTGAACGAGCGCATGGAGGCGGACCTCAACTCGCTCAGCGGCGATGGCACGCTCATGACGCGCAACGTGCAGGTGGATGGCTTCCAGCCTTTGGTGGACCTTGCGAAGGCCCTCAAGGTGAAGGAGATCGAGAACACGCGCTTCCAGGATGTGAGCTTCAGCTACGAGTTCAAGGACGGCCGCATGATCGTGAAGCCGTTCAACGTGAAGCTCGACAGGATCCAGAGCCGGGTAAAGGGCAGCACCGGATTCGAGAAGCAGGACATCGACTACGACATGAGCGCGAAGATCCCCAGCGACATATTCGGCAGCGGCGCCACGCAGGCCGTCGCGGGCTTGTTAGGCAAGGCGAACCAGGCCATCGGCGGGAATTTCCAAGTGCCCAAGGAGCTCGATGCCACCATCAAGTTCACGGGGACGGTGACCAAACCCGTTGTGAAGCCGGTCTTCGCCGGTGGCACCACCAGCGTGAAGGATGCCGTGGTCACTGAAGTGAAGCAGGAGCTGAACACGCAGATCAACAAGGCGAAGGAGGAGGCCATTGCGCGTGCGAAGGAGGAGCGGGACAAGCTCATCGCGCAGGCGCAGGTCGAGGCCGATAAGCTGAAAGCCGATGCGCGCCGGGAAGCTTCCGCAGGCAAGGCCAAGGCGTACAAAGCAGCCGACGACGAGCTCGCGAAAGTGACCAACCCGCTGGCCAAGCTGGCTGCGAAGGCGGTGGCCGATGCCGCCAAGAAGGAAGCCGACAAGGTGGAGCAACGCGCGCTGGCAGAGGCCGACAAACGTGCTGATGCCCTGGTGGAGGTCGCGCGCAAGCAAGGCGATGAACTGGTGAAGAAGGCGGAGGAAACGGATACCACTGTGAAATGAGGTTGAGGGGTTGGGGGTTGAAGCGGTTGGAGGTTGAAATGCCGAGGGCCTCCTGGGCCCGTTGGTTGCTCCTTGCCGTTCTCTGCCCGCTTGCTGCCAGTTCCCTGGCACAGGACGATGATGCCTGCACCATGCCCACCGACAAGCAGATCCTCAAGCTCCTCGATGGCGCCGCCAAAGCCAACGACCCCAAGGAGCGCCACGCCAAGCTGAAGAGCACCTTGGAGATCGACGCCGAATGCGTGGAGTGCAACTTCCGGCTCGGGCTATCGGCATCGCGCATCGCGCGCGAAGCGGGGAAGGGCTTCGCCAATGCCGTCAAGTACTTCGAGGCGGTGGAGGCGAGGTGCCCGCAGTACCACAGCGACCTGCCGTACACGCTGGGCATGATGCGCTACGCCGATGGCGACTACGCCGGGGCCGCGCGCGCGCTGCAAGCCTTCCGCGAATTCCCCACGGACGATGCGAAGCGCGTGAGCAAGAGCTACGACAAGCAGTACAAGGAGGTGGAAGCCATGATGCCCGAGCTCGAGTTCTATGCGGAATTCTACCGCAATACCGGCGACCTGAACCCGGTGTCCGTGACCAATGTGAGCACCCCGCAGGATGAGTACCTGCCCATGCTCTCACCGGACAACGAGATGCTCTTCTTCACGCGTAAGCGGCAGGAGCGCGCGAAGGGCGATCTCGTGGCCCGCGATGTCGAAGAGTTGATGGAGGCGCGACGCAAGGGGCCCGATGCCGAGTTCAACTCCGGCCGGGTGCTCCCGGACCCGTTCAACACCGGCGATAGCTATGGCGGCGTGACGATCAGCGTGAACAACAAGGAGATGTTCGTCACCGTGTGCGGGCCGCCCAATAGCGAAGGCTATCGCAACTGCGACATCCACCGCTCGCACTTCAACAGCACGTTCAACCTCGATGCCGGCGGTCAGGAGTGGGAGTGGTACGGGCTCGATGAGATCGGCGATGCGGTGAACGGGCCGGGGAGTTGGGAGAGCCAGCCCAGCCTCAGCGGCGATGGCCGCACGCTCTATTTCGCAACGAGAAGAGAAGGTGCGCGTGGAGCGGACATCTTCTTCAGCACCCGAGATGTCAAAGGCCAGTGGAGCACGGCGCAACCCGTCCCCGGCATCAATACCGAAGGCGATGAGAAGGCGCCCTTCATGCACGCGGATAGCCGCACGCTCTACTTCGCCGCGAAGCCTGCGGAGAATGGGTCGGGCCATCGCGGCATCGGCGGCTTCGACATCTTCTTCAGCAAACTGAGCGATGACGGATCGTGGACCAAGCCCCGCAACATCGGCCATCCGATCAACACCGACCAGGATGAGCACGGCCTGGTGGTGAGCGCCGATGGCCGCACCGCCTACTTCGCCAGCGGGCGTTACAAAGGCATAGGCGGCTTGGACATCATGCGCTTCCCGTTGCCGAAGGATGTGCGCCCGGATGAAGTGCTCATCGTGAAAGGCGAGGTTAAGGATGAGAAGGGACAGGCGGTGCGTGGCGCCATCGTGGAGGTGAAGTACATGGACAGTCGCAAGACGGAGATCCTGAAGGCCGACAGCGTGGATGGGCGATACGCCACCGTGGTGCGCCTGAAGCCCGGCAGCGATGTGGTGCTCACCGTGAAGAAGGAAGGCCATGTCTTCGACTCGCGCAGCTTCGCCATCGAGGACACCGTGCGCAAGGGCGTGACGAGAGTGGACATGAGCGTGCAGCGCATCGCGGTGAACCAGAGCTATCGGGTGAACGACATCAACTTCGCCACCAACAGCGCCGAGATCACCAAGGCCAGCGAGTTGATCCTCGACGAGCTCATGGGCTTCTTGAAGGAGAATCCCACGATCAAGATCCGCATCGAAGGCCACACCGACAACGTGGGCAGGCACGAGGACAACATGGCCCTGAGCAACGACCGTGCGTTCACCGTGATGGGCTATTTGCAGGAGCACGGAATCGCCTCCGCGCGATTGACTTTCAAAGGTCAGGGCCCCACCAAGCCTGTTGCACCCAACGAAACGCCCGAGGGCCGGGCGCGCAACCGCCGTACTGAGTTCGTGATCGTGGCCCGGTGAGTTCCGGAGCCGGGTTTACCTTCGGCCAGCAATCTCCACATGCGTCTTCTCACGATTACGGTCGCCCTGGGCACGGCGATCGCGGCCTCTGCCCAAGTGAGTCACGGTGGGCAGCCGGCCGAATGGCAGGATCCCGAATTGGACCGTGGCATGGTCGAGGTGATTGACCTGGGTCCCTTGCCTGATGCCGAACCGGTGCCCGTGGAAGGCAGTTTCCGCTACGGCATCCAGCGCTTCATCCAAGCGGATGTGCTGACGCGAGGCCGGTGGGATGCGCTTCCGGGCGGCGGGCTCCTCTGCCGGCTGGCGCTGCGAGCTCCGGGGGCCGTCATGCTCAGCGTGCAATTCGATCAGTGGGATTTGAATGAAGGTGACATGGTCTTCCTGTACTCCGCCGATCGCGCACGATTCATCGGCGGATTCGATGCCAGCAACACGCAGGCGTATGGCAGCATGGCCACGGCAGTGCTTCCCGGGGATGAGGTCGTGATCGAGTACCGGACACGCTTGGCCGGGCGCCGACCAGCGCGGCTTCGCATCGCGAGCGTCACGCATGGCATCGTGGACATCTTCAAGCTCCTGGCCGAGCAGGAGGACGAGCAGCGCGACATCGACCCCGGCTTCCAGAGCTCGCCATGCCAGATCAACGTGGCCTGTCCCGAGGCGGCCGCCTGGCAGGACCAGAAGCGCTCAGTGGCGCTCTTCCTGCGACCCGATGGGGGCGGCTGCACCGGCAACATGCTCAACAACACGCAATCGCCGCGCAAACCCTACTTCCAAGTGGCGCTGCATTGCTACACCGCCACGGTGAGCGGCTGGGTCTTCTACTTCAACTACGAGGCCCCGGCTTGCGTGGGCACCGTGGGCCCATCGGACCAGACCGTGACCGGATGCACGGTGCGGGCGGCCGACTACTATCGTGACATGATGCTCGTGGAGCTGAGCAGCGACCCCCCCGCCAATTACAACGTGTTCTATGCGGGATGGGACCGAAGCGGTGACACGCCCACCAGCAGCGTGGTGATCCAGCACCCCATGTACGACGTGAAGAAGATCGCCTTCAACAACGACCCTTCCACCAGCTACACCGACGCGATCGGCGTACAGGCCTGGCGCGGCTACTGGGACCAGGGCCTTGTTCAGGCCGTGGCGAGTGGCGCTCCGCTCTTCGACCAGAACAAGCGCTTCGTGGGCCACATGTACGATGGCGCCCAGGTGTGCACCACGGCCACCAGCATCCCCACCGATTGCGCCAAGTTCGGCCCCATGTGGGATGGCCCTGCTCCGGCCGAACGCATGCGCGATTGGCTGAATCCGGCGGACAATCTCACGGTGCTTGACGGCGCCTACAACACGGTACCCACCGTGCAGCTGCGGCCTCGCGCCTACCTCGAAGGGCCATACGACACGGGCACCGGCCAGATGAGCAGCACGTTGCGCGCGAACGGCCTGGTACCGCTCGCCGAGCCTTACGCAGGCCTCGGGTACGCGCACGCTGGCGGCGGTGCAGGCGAGACGACCAACAGCGCGGTGCTGAGCGTCTCGGGCGCCAATGCCATCGTTGACTGGGTCGTGATGGAGTTGCGCAGCGCTGCCAACAGCGCACAGGTCGTGGCCACGCGCAGCGCGCTGCTCCAGGCCGATGGCGATGTGGTCTCTGCCGCCGACGGCACCTCGCCGGTGGCGCTCTCGGCGGCGGCGGGCAACTACTTCGTGGCGCTGCGGCACCGCAATCACCTCGGCATCATGACGAATGCGGCAGTGGCCCTCTCAAGCACGTCGATCAACCTCGATCTCAGCAATGGAAGCGTGGCTCTGTACGGCGGAGCGGCAGCCACCACCCCGATCGGCGGCCGCAACCTGCTCGTGGCCGGCGATGTGAATAGGAGCGGCGTGCTCGTGTACACCGGTGCCGACAATGACCGCGACCCGATCCTCTCGCGGGTCGGTGGAACGAATCCGAACGCCACCGTCGCGGGCTACTACGGCGAGGATGTGAACATGGACGGCGTGGTGAGCTACACCGGCAGCGGCAACGACCGCGACCCCATCCTGGTGAACATCGGCGGAGGCGTGCCCACGGCGACGCGCGCGGCGCAGCTTCCCTGAGCGCTCAGCGCCCGATGATCCGGTTGCGCGCCATGCGCAGGTTCAGCATCTCCACCGCCACGCTGAAGGCCATGGCGAAGTAGATGTAGTTCTTGTTGATGTGCTCGCCCATGCCCTCGGCGAGCAGCGCCACGCCGATCATCACCAGGAAGGCCAGCGCGAGCACCTTCACCGTGGCGTGCTTCTCCACGAACGCGCTGATGGCCCCGGCGGCCAGCATCATCACGCCTACGGCGATGATCACGGCGAGCACCATGATGATGATCTCGTTGCTCATGCCCACGGCGGTGATCACCGAATCGAGTGAGAAGACGATGTCGATGAGGATGATCTGGAACACGACGGCGGCCAGGCCCTTCGCACGCTTGCGGGCCTTCTCCTCGCCCTTGCGCCCGGCCACTTTCTCATGGATCTCCGCCGTGGCCTTGTAGATGAGGAACAAGCCGCCAGCGAGGAGCACAACGTCGCGTCCGCTGAATGAATGCTCCAGCACCGTGGCGAAGGGCTCATCGAGGCCCATCACCCAGCTCAAGGAGAGCAGCAGCAGGATGCGCGTGATCATGGCCAGCGCCAGGCCCAACTGCCGCGCCTTGCGCTGATCGGCCTTCTGCGCGAGGCTGTTGCTGATGATGGAGATGAAGATGATGTTGTCGATGCCCAGCACGATCTCCAGCGCGGTGAGCGTGAGCAGGGCGATCAGGCCGTGCGAGGTGAGCAGCACAGAAGGGTCGAGGTGTTCGAGCTGGAGCATGCGGCGTTAGTTGGAAGCACGAGGGCTGAGGCGCGCGAAGATGATCACCTCGTTTCGGTTCACCGGATTCAGCCAATGCACCAGGCGATCGATGAGGCCCGGCTCGGCGCGGCCGATGATGCGTACCGGGCCGTAGCTCTCTTCCATGCGGGCCATCCGCTCCGCCAGCCGGTCTTCACCGACAAAGAGCACATGGTGCTCACGGCCCGCCACGCCGCGCTTGCGCATCAGATCACCGAAATCGTCCTCGGCTTTGTCAGGGCCGAGCATGAACACGCCCATGTCCCACTGGCCCAGGTAAAAGAGCGGCGGCATGGCGGGCGCCTCCTCCGGGTCCTCCACGATCAGGCCGCCCAAGGGTCTTTCCGTCCGGAGCGCGAGCATCGCCTCCACCCGGCTGCGCTTGCTGTAGGTGGCGCTGAGGAAGGGCAGCAGCAACAGGTTCAAGCACCAGACGAAGCGGAGCGCCCCGCGCCAGAGTCCTTCGCGCTGCCTCCACCAGGCAGAGGCCGCGCGCCATTGCTCCCACGACACGTAGCCGAGCACGAAGAAGAGCGGCACGATGGGCAGCAGGAAGCGCTCTTGCTTGTTGGGGAACCAGGAATGGATGGCGATGAAGAGCAGCACCGGCAGCCAGAGCAGCAAGGGCCTCGGCCGACGTGCGAAACCGAACAGCACGGCGATGCTCAACGGCGGGATCAACAGGCCGATGAGCAGCAGCACGTAGTTGTACCACGGCAGCACGCCATAGGTGGTGGTGTTGTCGAGGTTGTAGAGCACGTATTGCGTGACCTCGGCCCACGGCCTGCCCCAGAGGAAGAGATCGATGCCGCCTTGGATGATCAGCAACGGGAGCGCCACGCCGATGGCGTACGCGAGCGCCTGCTTCCAGCGCAGCATCAGCAAGAACGCGAGCCCTGGCCCCATGGCGAAGAAAATGGTCTGGAAGCGCACGTTCATGGCCAAGCCGACCCAGAGCCCGCCGATCACCGCCGATCGCCAGTGGCGGTCCTGGTCCGCGTCGAGCAGCTTCACGCAGCCGAGCATGAGCAACGGGATGCAGGCCACCTCCACCAGGTTGCGCACACTGAGGAAGGGCATGTAGCAGAACAAGGCCAGGAAGAGCCCCGTGCGCCAGGCGGTACGCGGGCCCGCGAGGCGCTCGGCGATGCGGTACCCCGCTCGCACCGCCACAAGGCTCCATGCCGCGTGCAGCACGCGCACCACGAGCATGAGGACGCGCGGGTCGCGCAGGCCCATCGACTTCAGCGCGCTGAATAGCAGATAGTGCAGCCCCACATAGAAGAAACTGTGCCCGCTCGGCGTGGGCTCGTCGCCTTGGTTCCAAGGCAGCCAGTCGTTGTAGTCGGAGCCATCGCACCAGCTCCCGGCGGCCTCGATCACCAGGAAATGGTCGTCGTGCGCGAAATAGCCGGGGCTGAAGAAGGCCGCCAGCAGCCGCGGCGCCAGTGCCACCAGCGTGAGCCAGCGCAGCACGCGCGCGGGCGGATGATCCCAGAACCCTTCGATGACGCGGCGCACGGCGGCGAAGATCGCATCGGCGCACGAGGCCCGAGCGCGATCTTCGCACCCGATTCAACATGCGCATCGGCATCGTCTGTTATCCCACCTTCGGCGGAAGCGGCGTGGTGGCCACCGAGCTGGGCATGGCCCTGGCGCACAAGGGCCACATCGTCCACTTCATCACCTACGACCAGCCCGTGCGCATGCGCGTGCATCCCAACGTGTTCTACCATGAGGTGCGCGTGAGCGACTACCCGCTCTTCGAATACCAGCCCTACGAGCTCGTGCTCACCAGCAAGCTCGTTGACGTGGCCAAGTTCGCCGGGCTCGACCTGCTGCACGTGCACTACGCCATCCCGCACGCTTCGGCCGCCTGGATGGCCCAGCGCATCCTCCATGCGCAAGGCATCCGACTGCCCTTCATCACCACCTTGCACGGCACGGACATCACGCTGGTGGGGCGCGACCCCAGCTTCGAGCCCGTGATCACCTTCAGCATGGAACGCAGCGATGCCGTGACCGCCGTGAGCGAGAGCCTGAAGCGCGACACCTACGAGCATTTCCCGCTGAAGCGCGCCATCGAGGTGATCCCCAACTTCGTCTGCCTCGACCGGTACGCAGGCCGTGCCGATGCCGCGCTGCGCCAGCGGTACGCCCCGCACGGGGAGAAGCTGCTGGCGCATGTCTCCAACTTCAGGCCCGTGAAGCGGGTGGATGACGTGATCGCCATGTTCGAGCGCGTGGCGGAGCGCATCCCCGCGCGACTCCTGCTCATCGGCGATGGGCCGGAGCGCCAGCGACTGGAGAGCCAGTGCCGCAGCTCGCGCGCATGCGAAGCGGTGCAATTCCTCGGGAAGATGACCCAGCCGGAAGAGGTCGTGGCCAGCTGCGACCTCTTCGTGCTGCCCAGCGAGACCGAGAGCTTCGGGTTGGCCGCGCTGGAGGCCATGGCCTGCGGCATCCCTGTGGTGTGCACCAACGGCGGTGGCCTGCCCGAAGTGGTGCAGCACGGCGTGAGCGGCCTGCTCACTGACGTGGGCGATGTGGCCGCGATGGCCGATGCGGCCATCGCGATCCTCGCTGATGAGCAGGAGCTCCAGCGATTCCGCGAAGGGGCCGCGCGGCAGGCGAGCCGCTTCGACCTGGAGCAGGTGCTGCCTCGCTACGAGGCGCTCTACGAACAGGTGCGCGCACAGGTGCAGGCGTGATGGAGTTCATCAGCGAGCGCGTCAGCATCGAGCAGGGCGAACGACGCCTGAGCGTGGTGATCAGCGCCCGGCCGTCAACGCGCAAGCAGGTGTTGCTGATCACCTGGGTGCTCGCCTGGATCGTTTGCGGCGCACTCATCCTGATCGAGCGCGGCAGAGTGCCCGTGGGCGATCCGCTCCGGCAATACCTGCTCGCCTTCCTCGCCTTCTGGCTCTACTTCATGGTGCAGACCGGCCGCGCGGCGCTCTGGCGCCTCAAGGGCTACGAGGTCTGGCGCGTGAAGGATGGCCGGCTCAGCATCAAGGACAGCACGTTCGGCCTCGGGCGGGCCACGGAGTACTTCGGGGAGAACATCAAGGGGCTTGGTCTGCTGAAGGTGGACCGCACCGCATGGAAGTGGCAGTGGAACGAGAGCCTGTGGGTGATCGGCGGTGAGCGCCTCGGCTTCGAGCACATGGGCCGCAAGGTGGTCTTCGGGAAGAACCTCAGCGATGAGGAGGCGCGCGGATTGGTGCCCCTGCTCAGGCACGCGCTGCGGTCGGAGCGCAAGGGCTGATGCTCATTCCGTGATGCGGAACGCGTTGCCGCGCAGGCGCCTGGTGATCACGCCATCGATGCGCGACTCCAGCAACGCACCGCGCGCCACGGCCGAAGCGAGCACCTCATCGATCCGGCGAACCGCGCCGCATGGCACATCCGCGCGCAGCAGCTTCTCGAGCAGCGTGTCGCGCCCCGATGAGGCGAAGGCAGGCGCGAGCGCTTCGGCCAGCGCGGCTCGGTGCGCGACCCGCAACGCGTTGGTCTGGAATCGCGGATCGCTGGCCAGGGGTGATGCGCCCAGCACATCGCAGAGCGCGCGGAACTGCGCATCGCTCCCCACCGCCAACAGGATGCGCCCGCCATCCGCGCAGCGCAGCACTTCGCCGTAGGGCGCTATGTTCGGATGCAACGTGCCCATGGGCCTGGCTACTGCGCCGGTCATCAAGTGGTTGCTCGCCTGGTTGATGAGCCCGGCCAGCGCCGCCTCCTCGAGCGAGACTTCCACGAACGCGCCTTTGCCCGTGCGCTCGCGCGCCATCAGCGCCAGCAGCAGGCCCTCCTTCAGCTGGTGCGCCGCCAGCACGTCGATCAAGGCGATGGGCAGTTTGGCCACCTGCTCCTCGTCGGTGCCCGTCATGCTGATGTAGCCCATCTCGGCCTGCAGCACCGCATCGTAGGCCGGACGCCAGGGCTGATCGGCGAAGCCCTTGATGTGGCCATGCACCAGCCGCGGGTTCAGCGCGCGCAACCGGTCGCGCTCAAGCCCGAGCTTCTCCGCATCGGCCGCCAGGTGGTTGGTGATCAGCACATCGGCCTCGCGCAGCAGGGCATCGAAGCGGGCACGCTCATCGGCATCCTTCAGGTTGAGGCGCGCATGCTCCTTGCCCCAATTCACGCTGCTGAAGTAGGCGCTCACCGGGCCGTTGGCATCCTCGATGGGCAGCTTCCAAGCGCGTGTCACATCGCCTTGCGGAGGTTCGGCCTTCACCACGCGCGCGCCCAGCTCGGCGAAGAACAGGCCCACTGACGGGCCAGCGAGCACCGTGGCCGCTTCCACTACGAAGAGCTGGGCGAGGGGAGGGGCGATAGCTTGTTCCACGGCAGGCGGGTTATGAGAATTCTAAAGTGTCACTTTAGAATTCTCAAAGGTGACCAGCAGGCGATCGGGCATCAGAGGTGCTCGGTGAAGCGTGTCCAGGAGTGCGCCGTGATGCGCGGCGCCACGGCGCGCGTGCTCTGCCCGGCGCGCGGTGGCTGGTGCACCAGGAGGCCTTTCAGCGCGCGGCCCTTCAGCATCTTGCCGCCTGCGGCGGCCATCAGGCGCTGCATGGGCGCGGCCATGCCCGGGGTCACCGTGCGCGAGGCCTTGCACTCGACCATGGTGATGGACCCGCTGGCGCCCGGCACGAGCAGGTCCACTTCCAGGCCCTGGTCATCGCGGAAGTGGTAGAGCTCGCGGCGGCGGCCGGTGTTCAATTGATGCTTGATCACCTCGGAGGCCACCAGCCCCTCGAAGAGCGCGCCCAGGAAGGGAGAGCGCGCGAGCTCATCGGCGGTGTCGATGCCCAGCAGGTGGCATGCGAGGCCCGGATCTGTGATGAAGAGCTTGGGGCTCTTCTGCAGGCGTTTGCCCAGGTTCTCATAGAAGGGCGGCACCACGATCACCTGCATGGTGCGCTCCAGGATATCGAGCCATTGCGCGATGGTGGGCACGCTCACGCCCAGCGGGCCGGCCATGGCGCTCTTGTTCAGGAGCTGGCCATGGCGCGTGGCCACCATGCTCATGAAACGCCTGAAGGTGCTCAGGTCCTTCACCGAGGTCACCGATCGCACAT
>CAZFBP010000003.1:0-1216 GCA_964517255.1 uncultured Chryseobacterium sp. | reverse complement strand
CCGCGCGTCCTTCGGCCGGGCCAGCACCTCGGGGAAGCCGCCGTGCAGCATGCTCACCTTGGGCGATTCGTGCCTGCTCATGGGCATGAGCTGCATGATTGCCGACCGCCCAGCCATCGATTCCGTGACACCCTTCATGAGCTGCGCCTCCTGCGAGCCCGTGAGGAACCAGCGGCCTTTCTTGCGCATGTCGGCATCGATGCGCGAGCGCACGTAGTTGAAGATCTCCGGCACGTTCTGCACCTCGTCGAGGATCACCGGGAAGCGCAGCCCATCAAGGAAGCCGTGCGGATCGTTCCTGAAGCGCGCGAGCGTGTCGGGATCCTCGAGCAGCAGGTATTGCGCATGTGGGAAAAGGTGCCGCAGCAAGTGGGTCTTGCCCGCGCGCCGGGGGCCGGTGAGCACCACGCTGGGGAAGGCCTTCGCTGCGCGCAGGAGTTCCTTCTCGAAGAGCCGGGTGATGTAGGCCATGTTTGAGGATCCTAAAGTAGCACTTTAGAATTCTCAAAGGTTGGAGTTTCACCTCTCGTTTTGGCATGAGACCCGTAGCCCACGATTGGCGGGCGTTTCTGGTGGATCCGCGGTGATCGCGCCGGGTGCATCAGTTCTGCTGGTTGCTCATCCCGGCGAGGTGTTGGCTTGTTGGTCCTCAGGACTGGATTTCCCGCAACCCCCCATCGCGCGATGCCAGCGGCGCATGGAACAGGCTTCTCCTCCGGTGGCTTACCCCAGAAGAGCCGAAGGCCACGCGCGCGCTGGGCCTTCAGGTCACCTTCGGTGCCCAGGACTGGACTGATTGCGCTGCGCTCCGTCGGACCAGGTTTAGCCGGGAAGTGGATCAAGCCCTGCTCGCTCCGCTCACTCGGGCCTTTCCATGTCCAGCCGGCCTCAAGCTCCGCTTGGTCCGTCAGTCCATGAAAAAGCCCCGCCGCTTCGCGACGAGGCTTTGATCATCAAGTGCCCAGGACTGGACTCGAACCAGCACACCCTTTCGGGCGCTACCACCTCAAAGTAGTGCGTCTACCAATTTCGCCACCTGGGCATAATGCAATGAACGCTATAAACGGAGATCAGTCGAACCCCATTTTATAGGGCGACAAATGTAACAAGCTTAATGATTTTAACAAAATAACCGTTTTGAGCCCTCGTGGCTAGTGCCCGGCTATTCCTTGTAACAGGATCAGATAATCGCATACCTGAAATTGAATTTAGGCTT
>CAZFBP010000002.1:15579-35808 GCA_964517255.1 uncultured Chryseobacterium sp. | reverse complement strand
GACTCAGCACCGCTTCATCGATCTTCGAGAACACCAGGCGGTCACGCTCGGCGAAGAGCGCCACCACACCGAAGTCGGCGCGGTAAAGGATCGGGCTGGCCCACTGGCCCTTGTTCTCCACGTACTCGCCATGCAGCACCGGCTCCGAAGCGCTGGGGCCGTGGTCGTGACTGGCATGCTGGGCGGAAAGCAAGGATCCAAGCAGGAGGGCCGTGCTGAAACCGAGGCTTCGGCCGCAGGAGATGGACAGGGTCATGGGCAAGGGTCTGATGGGCGTTGGGATGACAAGCCAATCGGGGGGAAGGTTGCCTTGGCGTATAAAGCTAAACGCGCCTGTCATTCCTCCTAGGCCAACACCTGACAAACCGGGATTTGAGGCGGATGGGGCGGGCTACCTGAACTGCAACTCGTACAGCTTCCGGTACGCCCCTTCCTGCGCCAGCAATTCCTGATGATTGCCCTGCTCGATGATGCGGCCCTTGTCGAGCACCAGGATGCGGTCGGCGTGCTGCACGGTGCTGAGGCGGTGGGCGATCACGATGCTGGTGCGGCCCGTGGTGATGCGCTCGGTGGCCTGCTGGATCAATTGCTCGCTGAGGCTGTCCACGCTGCTGGTGGCCTCGTCGAGCACGAGAACCGTGGGCTTATGCACTGCCGCGCGGATGAAGGCGAGCAGTTGCCGTTGGCCGGTGCTCAGGATGCCGCCACGCTCGCCCACTTCAGTGTCGTAGCCCTTGGGCAGCTTCATGATGAAGTCGTGCGCGCCCACTTCCTGCGCAGCCGTGATCACCTCCGCGCGCGTGATGGCGGGATCGCCGAGCGTGATGTTGCCATGCACCGTGTCACTGAAGAGGAAGACATCCTGCAGCACCACGCTCACGGCGCGGCGCAATTCGCTCAGTTTGTAATCGCGGATGTCGGCGCCATCGAGATAGACCGCGCCTTTCTGGAAATCGTAGGCCCGGCTCAGCACGTTGATGATGCTGCTCTTGCCACTGCCCGTGGCACCCACCAGCGCGATCATCTGCCCGGCCTTCGCCTCGAAGCTGATGTCGCGCAGCACGTAATGCTCCTCCTCCGCTTCCACGCCATCGGCATACGCGAACCACAGCCCATCGAAACGGATCTCGCCCTTCAACCCAATGGCGCTGCGCGTGCCTTCATCAGGCAGGGAGGCGTCGGTGTCCAGCACCTTCATCACGCGTTCGCTGCCCACCATGCCCATCTGCAGCACGTTGAAGCGATCGGCCAATTGGCGGATCGGCCGGAAGAGCATGTTGATGAAGAAGATGTACGCGAAGACATCGCCCATCGTCGCGAAGCCCGCCAGCACGTCCTTCACGCCCCACCACACCAGGAAACCGAGTGAGATGGCACTGAGGATCTCGACCACCGGGAAGAAGATGCTGTAGGCCAGCACGCTGCGGATGTGCGCGCCGCGGTGCTCCTTGTTGATCTCTTTGAATTTGCGGTACTCCTGCTGCTCACGCCCGAAGAGCTGCACCACGGCCATGCCTTGTATGTGCTCTTGCACGAAGGTGTTGAGCCGCGCCACCTGCGTACGCACATCCTGAAAGCTCCTCTGGATGCTGTTCTTGAACATGTTGGTGCTCCACAGCAGCAACGGGATGGGCACCATGCTGAGCAGCGCCAATCTCCAGTTCACTGCGAACATCACCGCCACCACCACAACGAGCTTGAGGATGTCGCCCATGATCATGAGCAGGCCCTGCGAGAAGATGTCGTCGATGGTCTCGATGTCGCTGATCACGCGCGTTACCAGTTGTCCGATGGGCGTCTTGTCGAACCACCGGAGCTTGTTGCCGATGATGCGCGTGTACAGGCGCTGCCGCAGGTCGAAGGTGACGGCCTGCCCCAGCCAGGCGGTCCAGTAGGCCTGGTAGAACTGCACGATGGTCTCCAGCACCAGCAAGCCGATGACGATCATGGTCACGGTCCAAAGACCTCGCGCGTCGCCCGTGAGAGCGTAGTCATCGATCATGTCGCCCATGAGCAACGGGCGCACCACGCCGAGCACGGCCAGGAAGATGGTGAGCGCGAACGTGGTCCAGAACAGTACGCGGTAAGGCTGCGTGAACGCGAATACGCGCCCGAAGAGCTTGCGGTCGAATGCTTTGCCTTGGGCGGTGGAGCTCATGCTTGGGAGAAAGGCCGCAGAGGCGCAGTGGCGCAGAGGACCCAGGTGATCAATCTGCCCGGAACCGGAATTCCCTCCGCGTCTTTGCGCCTCTGCGGCTTATTCACGGCCGCGAAGATCGTTCGGCAGGAAGGGATACACGACGTGCTCGAGGTAGAGCCCGCAGGCTGGCGCGCTGCGCCCTGCGGCATGGCGGTCCTTGGCGGCGAGCACCTCGGCCATGTGGCTCGCGGGCTGCTGCCCCTTCCCTATCCGCATGCTCGTGCCCACGATGGCGCGCACCATGTTGCGCAGGAAGCGATCGGCCTTGATGCGGAACACGTAGCCGTTGGGCGCTTCCTCCCATCGCGCCTCGCGCACGTCGCAGACGCTGGTCTTCACATCGGTGCCCACTTTCTGGAAGCTGCTGAAATCCTGCGTGCCGATGAGCGCCTTGCATGCTTCATTCATCGCGGCAACATCCAAGGCCGGCTTCAGCTGGTGCGAGAGATCCGTGAGGAAGGGGTCTTTCTCACGATGGATGCGGTAACAGTAGCCACGCTCGGTGGCGCTGAAGCGGGCGTGCGCATCGTCGGGCACGGCGATCACGCGCTCCACGGCGATGTCGTCCGGCAGCAAGCTGTTCAAGCTGTACACGAGGCGATCACCGAGCGCCGCATCGCTCGGCCCATCGAAATGCAGGAAGAACTGCGTGGCATGCACGCCGGTGTCCGTCCTTCCGCAGCCGATGGCGTTCACCTTGTGCCGGTGCAGCGCGAATTGCAGCGCGCGCTCCACCTCGGCCTGCACGCTGGGCGCATCGGGCTGCCGCTGCCAGCCTTTGTAGGCCGTGCCGTTGAAGGCGATCTCGAGGAAGTAGCGCGGGAGGATCTCCATGGCCAGGCGCTCATGCGCGCATGGGAGCGTATGCCCATGCGTATGCGGGCGGCGAAAGTACCGCGATGGATTGCGCCGAGCGGGTTGAGTCCGTGCCGCGCATTGCCGGCGCCACGTGCTGATTGAAGACCGCCAACCCTCAACCGTTCCCGCAGTCAACCGTCAGTCCGGGCTTGACCCGGACTCAACCTGCATCTTCGCCCCATGCGGATCGGCCTGCTCTCCGACACCCATGGCTGGCTGGATCCGCGCCTGAAAGAGCATTTCGCGGAGTGCAATGAGATCTGGCACGCTGGCGACATCGGCGACCCGAGCGTGACCGATGAACTCGCCAAGTGGAAGCCCCTCCGGGCGGTCTGGGGAAACATCGATGATGCCAAGGCTCGCATGGCCTTCCCCGAGCACCAGCGCTTCACCCTGGGTGGTGCGCGCGTATGGATCACGCACATCGGAGGCCGCCCTCCACACTATGACCGCGCCGTGATCGATGAGCTGCGCCGCGACCCGCCCGACCTCTTCATCTGCGGCCACTCGCACATCCTGCTGGTGCAGTTCGACCCGAAGCTGAATTGCCTGTGCATGAATCCGGGCGCGGCCGGCAACCACGGATGGCAGAAGGTGCGCACCGCATTGCGCTTCACCCTGGATGCGGGCAAGCCGAAGGAACTGGAAGTAATCGAGTTGGGGCCGCGCGGTGCGCGATGAGCTCAACGCAGCATGCTGAAGTGCCCTCTGTACTCCTTCGCGTAGGCGCCCCACTCCTTCACGCGCGCCCAGTACACGAAGGTGCTCGAGGAGCAGCCCGCGCCGTCCCAGCCCTGCTCGGTGTCTGTGGTGCGGAACAACTCGTTGCCCCAGCGGTCCCAGATGGCCAGCTCGTACTCGAGCGCGCCCACCACCACCGGGCGCCAAAGCTCGTTCTTGTCGTCGCCGGTGGGCGTGAAGGCGCTGGGCGCCCAGAAGAAATGCCCGCTCACGATCACCACGCGCGTGGTGCTGTCCGTGCAGCCGTGCTCCGTGGTCACCACCTGCGAGATGATGTACTGACCGGGGTCGTCGAAGACGTACGCGAAAGCTGAATCCTGCACCTGACCGCCGTTGATGAGGTACTGCCACTCCGCCGCGAATGAACTGTAGTCCGTCACTTCGATGCGCGGGTCCATGATGCTCACCTCATCGGGCAGCGCGGTGAAGGCCGCCACCGGATTGGGGTACACCACCACCGCGCCGGGCTTGTTGCGCGTCACCGTGGCGATGCAGCCCGTGCTGGTGCTCGCGGAGAGCGATACGGAGTACGTGCCGGGATCAGCGTAGGCGTGCACCAGTTCCTCCAGCGTGGAAGAAGTCCCATCGCCGAGCTCCCAATGCAAGGTGTACGGCGTGGCCGCCACGACCAGTGCGTTGAAGGGGAACGATTCGCCCACACAGGCCTGCGTTCCATTCGTGAAATCGACGATGGGCATGGGGTACACTGTCACCGAATCGGTGTAGCTGGCCGTGCAGCCGAACTCAGTCATGGTGAGCGTGACCGGATAGGTGCCCGGCTCCGGGAAGATCCCCTGCACGTTCATGCTGGTGGATGTGTTCGGGAACCCGCTCAGGCCAAGGTCCCAAGCAACGATGGCTCCACCTTGCGACCCAGAAGCGTTGAGCAGCGCGATCTGCCCCGGGCAGCGGATCGGAGGTCGCAGGAAGAACACAGGCGGCGGAAGATGAACATCGAAAACGCGCGTAGCCGTGTCCGCGCACAGGGGCCCATTGCGGGCGATCAGCGTCACGGTATGGTAGCCCTGCACGGCGTAAACCCACGAGGGCGACTGCTGCGTGCTCACATCGGCCGTGGTTCCGGGCTCGCCGAAATCCCATTGATAGCTGGCGGCATCGGCGCTCCCGTTCAGGAAGGTGAAGCCCAACGTGTCGCAGAAGATGTCCTGATCGGCGAAGGCCGCCGTGGGCTGTGGATGCACATTCACATTAGCCGTGAAGGTGCCGCTGCAGCCCAGGTCATTCACCGTGACCGTGACGGGCTGCGCTCCGGTGGCTTCGAAGAACGCGCTTGGATTGGGTCCGGTGGCCGTCGGCGGCGTCGCGCCAGGGCCGAAGCTCCACGAAATGTCCGTGGCGTTGCCGATGGTTCCGCCGATGACGAAGCTGATCTCCTGCGCCTCGCACAGCGGCGGCGGCACCGTGAAGCTGGGCTGCAGCGATGGCGCCACCACGTAAACCGAGACGGTGGTGTCGGCACAAGGTGCTCCGGGATTGGCGATCAGCGTCACAGCGTAGTTGCCCGGCGCGGGATACGTGTAGGAGGGCGACTGCGCCGTGCTCACGTCGTTGGTGGTGGCGGGGTCGCCGAAGTCCCACAGCCAGAACTGCCCGCCCTGGCTCTGGTTGGCGAACTGCTGGGTGAGCGAGCAGGCCTGCCCCGGTCCCTGCGCGGCGATGATCGCATCCACCGTGGCGTTGCAGGCCACCACGCGGAACATGAAATCGCGGCGCGCCGTGTTCAGCAAGTTTCCGTTGCGGTACTCCTCCACGCACACCCCCACGGTGAAGGTGCCTTGCAAGTTGGGATGCACCGTGAGCAGGCCCGTGACAGGATCGATGGCGATTGGCGGCGCACTGTTGATTGGGTTCGCGCCCGAATAGCCCATGGCGTAGCTCACGGGTTAATAGGGCGGCGCCAGGGCCAGCGGCGCTGGATTGGTGGCATCGGCTCCTTGGAACGGCGCGCAAAGCGAGTACACCAGCTGGTCGCCATCGGGATCGGTGGCGCTGTGGTCGAAGCTCATGTCCTGGTTAAGGCAGAGCGCGATGGGCGGCAGGTCGTTGAAGCGAGCCGAGCCGTTCACAACGCTTGGTGGGCCAGGGATGCTCACCGTGCACGTGAGACCCTGCTGCCCCGTAAGGTTCACCATGGCCGGCGTACGGCAGCAGCGCTGGTAACTGATCACGTAGCCGCCGGGCGTGGGCGGCAGGTTGAAGACCTGGATGTACGTGGTGGTGCGCACGCACACGGTGGGCGGCGCGCTCAGGCAAGGGTCGTTCAGCGTCACGGGCACCACCGTCTCGCCCGGATTCGCCACCGACACGCTGGTGAAGAGCGTTCCGTTGGCCGTGTAAACCGCGATCTGCGCGCTCGCGTCGAAGCCGGTGTTGTTGGTGTTGTCCGGTCCGCAATCGCGATAGAGCCGCAACGTCACCTGGTACTGGTTGCCGCCCAGATGGTCGTAGAACATCTCACCGCCGATGATGTGGGTGCCCCATGCCACTGCCGAGGCGCCAAGCGCTGCGGAGCAGATGGCGGTGCGGAGGGGGCTGGCCATGACGGCTGCGTTCGGGGTACTTCGCTAGCGCACGATCGTGAGGTGGCCGGTGTACTGTTCCTCATCGGAGAGGAAGAGCACGTAGTAGTATGTCCCGTCCGGCACGCCGTCACCGTTCCAGGTGTTCTTGTAGTTCAGCGTCTGGTACACCTCGTTGCCCCATCGGCCGTATATCGTGAGCTCGTTGGTGGTGTACTCCACGTTGGCGATCTCGAATCGATCGTTCCATCCATCGCCATTCGGACTGAAGACGTTGGGGATCACGATCGGTTCGTAGGGGATCTCGTACTCCATCTCCGCAGCGTCGGTGCAGCCATCGGCGGTGGTGATGGTGAGCACCACGTTGAAGGTCCCCGGCACATTGGCGTTCCAGTTGGCCACGGGCGCCGAGGCTGCGAAGCCGCTCCCATTCATCGTCCAGTCCCACGCGGTGATCACGCCACCGTTCGGGCTGCTGGTGTCCATGAAGGTCACGCTCGTGCCCAAAGGCTGCGGCGATTCGGGGCTCGCGGTGAAGCTCGCCACCGGTTGTGCGTAGTTCACCACGTTGTCGGTGTAAAAGCCTGAGCAATTGTCCTGCGCCACCACGAGTGTCACCTCGTGCGTGCCTGGCCCTGGGAACTGGACCGTGACCACGCTATCGCTGCTGGAAGGCGGCACGCTGCCAACGCCCAAGACCCACTGGATGCTGGCCCCTGGATTGAAATCGCCGGTGGCCACCAGCGTCACGGGCGCGTTGCCGCAGAAGGGCGGTGGCGGAAAGAAGACCGGGGACGGAGCCAGGTACACCTCGTAGTTCACCACCGAGGTATCGGCGCAGGTGGTTCCCGGATTGGCGATCAGGGTGACCGCGTAGGTGCCGGGCTGCGCGTAGCTCCAGTAAGGGCTCTGCTCGGTGCTGATGTCGAAGTCGATGCCCGGGTCGCCGAAATCCCACTGGAACTCGGTGGCGCCAACGCTGTTGTTCACGAACTGCACGCCCAGGCTCTGGCAGAACTCGGTCTGCTGCTGGATCGCGGACACCACCGTGGCATCGCAGGCCACCACCTTGAAGAGGAAGTCGCGTCGCGTCTCGGTGAGCAGTTCGCCATCCCGGAATTCCTGCACGCGCACGCCCACGTTGAAGACGCCCTGCAAGGTGGGGGTGAGCGTGAGCAGGCCGGTCACCGGATCGATGGCGATGGCGGGGTCTGAATCGATCTGGTAGTTCTCATCGTAGCCCACGTCCCAAGGAACCGGGTTGTAAGGCGGCGGGGCGGGCGGGTTGGGCTGCGGAGCGCCCGCACTGGCCCCATCAAGCGGCGTGGCCAGCGAGTACACCAGCGAATCTCCATCGGGGTCGGTCGCGCTGTGATCGAAGGAAAGCGGGGAGCTCAGGCAGAGCGCCACCGGAGGCAGCTGATTGAATCGGGGCGAGCTGTTCACCGGCACCGTGGAACCGGGAATGCGCGTTGTCACCGTGATGCCGAGGTTCCCCGGATCGATCAGGTTCTCGATGATTCCCGTACGGCAGCAGCGCTGATAGGTGATGATGTATCCGTTGGGCGAGAGCGGCAGGCTGAAGGTGCCCGTGTAGGAAGTGGTCTCGATGCACACATTCGGCGGTAACGTCAAACAGGGCGACTCGAGCACGATGGGCACCGTGGTGGCTCCCGGAAATGAGAGCGACTGCACCTGAAGCAGCGAGAAGTTCAACCCGTCGAACACGCCGATGGCGGCCTGCGCGTCGAAGGCCACCGTGGCATCGCAATTCCTGTAGAGCTTCAGCGTCACATTGTAGAGGCCATCGCCCAGGTGATCGTAATACAGCTCACCGCCAATGATGTGCGTGGCGCGCGTCGGGGTTGAGGCCAGGACCGTGAATGCGAGAGCGGCGAGGATGCGATTCATGCTGCTTGGACCGGAATGCGACGAAGGGGGTTGCCTGAATCTCCGGTTCGGTGGTGAAAATACCACTATCGAGCGAATATGGCCTCCCCCTCCAACCGATCCAGCACTTCAAAGCGGCCTTCAGCGCACGCCAGCATCTCGGCAATGCGCAGCTGCTCCGGGTAGGCGGCGCGGGCCACCTCATGGCGGAGCCACCGCCTGCCAACGCGGTGCAGCTCATGGAACGCATCGGGCGCAGTGATCCGGTAATAGTGCTCGCGGCCCACCATCCTCCGGTACGCCGGGAAGCCCGGTCTATCTTCCGCCGCATCCATGGCTGTGTTCCTCGATAAGCTCGCGCAACTCCTGCTGGAACAGCACGGCAGCGACCTCCATCGCGTACTGGTGCTGCTGCCTGGGCGGCGCGCGGGCCTGCACCTGCGAAAGTACTTGGCCCGGCATCACGGCGGCGCGCTCTGGAGCCCGCAGCTCGTGGATCCCGCCGTGTTCATGGAAATCGTCTCCGGATGGAAGCAGGCCACGAACGTTGAATCGCTGCTCACGCTGCACCATTGCCACCGCGAGCTGGCCGGTGAGCAGGCCGAGCCGCTCGCTGCGTTCTTGCATTGGGCGCCCACCACCCTGCGCGACTTCAGCGCCGCGGACGCTCACCTGCTCGATCTGGACAAGCTCTACCGCGACCTGCGCGAGTATCATGAGATCGAGGAATGGAGCCTGCGGGATCTTGGAACGCCCAGTGCTTCTCAGCAGCGCATCCTGCACCATTGGCAAAGCACAGGTCAGCTGCATCGGCTGTTCTCCGAGCGTGTGGCCGCGAATCGCGTGGGCCCCTACGGTGCCATTGCGCGGGCAGCTGCCGGAATCGCCAAGGATCCCGCGTGGCAGCCGCCGTGGGACATGGTGTGGGCCGCAGGCCTCAACGCCATCGATCCCGCATCGCTCGAGGTGCTCCAAGCCTTGAATCGCCGTGGCCTGCTGCGCACCGCTTGGGATGCCGACCGCTTCTACTTGGACAACCGCGACCATGAGGCCGGCGTGTTCCTTCGCCGCGGCATGGCGGCATTGGGTCCGGGCGAAATCACAGCGGGGAATGCCATCAGGGAAAAAGAGCGCGAGATCGAATCCATCGAGCTGACCGATAGCGCCGCCATGGTTCGCTATGCCGCGCAATGGGCGGCTGCGCTTCCGAGCGAGCAACGGGATCAATCGGCCATCATCCTGGCCGATGAGCAACTGCTCCTGCCCTTGCTCGAGGTATTGCCTTCGGACCTCGGACCCTTGAACGTCTCGCTCGGCATCGCAGTGAACGAGCTTCCGGTGCACAGCCTGGTGCGTCGTTACCTGCGGCTCGACTCCAGCGGCCCGCTGCGCACCTCGGACCTCGTGTCCTTGATCACGCACCCCATGCTCCACCAAGGCCCGGTCACCGAAGCGTTGGTGCGTGCGCTTCAGGAGAAAGGGTGGCCATCATGGGAGCGCGAAGCAGCGCAACGGATCCTGCGCGAATCCGCACTCCCGCCGTCCGCGCTCCTTGCCATCCTCTCCTCTCACACCGAACCGCATGCGCGCATCCAAGCGCTCCTGGCATGGGCCGGTGAAGCGAGCCGCTCCGATGCCCTCTCGCGCGAGCAGCTCTTCCTGGTGGCCGAGCAGGAACGAGCGCTTCATTCGGCCCTGCTCCGCCACGGAGTGGCCGCTGCTACGCTGCGTGAGCACCACGAATTGCGCGACCGTCTGCTGGCAGAGGCCCGGCTCACGCTCTTCGGCGAGCCCTTGCGCGGCCTTCAGGTGCTCGGCGTGCTCGAGGCACGCGCCATTGATTTCGAACAGGTCCTCGTGCTGGGGGCCTCTGAAGGCGTGCTCGCTGGCCGCGAGGAACCGCCCAGCTGGATCCCCTTCGAGCTGCGACGCTTCCTCGGCCTCCCCTTGGCCGGTGAGAGTGAAGCCATCGCCAGCTATCATGTGCACCGCTTGCTGCATGGCGCCCGCCGGATCCTTCTGGCACATGCGCCTTCGGCGGATGGCAGCGGTGCTCCCGCGCGTTACGTGGAGCAATGGCGACACGAACTCGCGCACGGATCGCGCACCCGCGTCCATCACCGTTCGATCCTTGCGCGCATCAGGCCCTTCGCTCCGGCGGGCATCGCGATCCAGAAGGATGAGGCAACGCTCTTGTCGCTTCGCGCCATGCTCGACCGTGGCATCTCGCCTTCCGCGCTGAGCACTTGGATGCGCTGCCCGCAGGATTTCCATGCGCGTTACATCCTCGGCATCCGCGACGAAGCCGCAGCGAGGGATGAACTGGGCGATGACGCGCTGGGCCGTGCTGTGCACGCCGCTGCCGAGGCCCTCTACCGCCCGTGGCTCGGCCGTGCGCTCACGCCAGCGGAACTGCGCACAGCGGCCTCGGCTGCTGAGGCTTCTGTGGCGCGCGCGCTTGCCAGCGAGTTCCCTGCCCATCTGCTCAACAGCGGCAGCCACCTCGTCCGCAGCTCCATGGCCGCGCAGGCGCTGCGCCAATCGCTGCTGGCCGAAGCTGAAGCCTGCGAAAGGTCCGTCATCGTGCCTATCTCGGTGGAGGCCGAGCTGCGCGCCGAGCTGCGGCCGGGCGTCAACATCCTCGGCAAGGCCGATCGGATCCAACGATGCGACGGCGTGATCCGGATCATCGACATGAAGACCGGCGGCGTGAACCCGAAGCATCTTGATCTGGATGGCCTCGAGCGCGACGCGATCGACGCCGACAGCGCGCAAGCGCTTCAACTACTCATGTACGCCGCGATGGCGCTGCACATGGACAAGGACCTGCGCGACGTGCAAGCGGGCATCGTGCCCTTGCGCAAACCTTCGGTGGCCGAGGAGGCCTGGCTCAGCATCCGAGGCGACAGAACGATCAAGCGCGCGCAGCTACCTGCCATCGACGCGCTCCTGCTCTCGCTCATCGACGAATTGATTGACCCAGCAATACCCTTCGCGCACAACGCGGAGAGCGAGTGGTGCACCTGTTGCGTGGCCTGAACGACGAAGGGGGCCGAGGCCCCCTTCGCAAGAATCAACTTGGAAATCAGCGGTACACCACTTTGTGCGTGGTGCTCTCACCATCTCGCTTGATCTTCAGGTAGTACACCCCGTTGCTCATGCTGCTGAGGTCCATCTCACGGCGATAGGTGCCTTCGAAGGCCCGCTGCGTGTCGTTGTAAACTGCCTGGCCGAGGGAATTCACCAGTTCCACGGTGATGTCCGTGGGTGTGCTCACGCCGAACAGGAAGGTGAATTGGCCGTTGTTCGGGTTCGGCAGGATGCTCACGCTGCCATCCTCCTCCGCAGTGGCCAGTCCCTTGTAGATCTCACCCGTGAGGTTGCGCCCGCCCAAGGAGATGTAGTAGTTCGCGTTGGTGGCGGGCTCGCTGGTGAAGGCGTCGTTCACGATCTCGAATTCACCTTTGCCCAATACCGGGATCGAGGCCAGCACAATCTCCTGCCCAGCGCGCCATGCGGCGTCGAGGTCGGCCAAGGGCGTCATGCCGAAACCGGCGTACACCTGGTAGTTGAAGGTACCTCGCTCGCGCACCGCGCCTGACTTCATCATGGGCAGGAATTGCGCGGCCGCGCCCTGCTGCTGCATGGTTCCGAGCGAGGCGCCACTGTTACGGTCCCAGCGCAACGTGAAGACGATGCTGGAGACGATGCCATTGAAATCGGCGCTGGGACGGAGCTTCACTTCGAGCTTGTCGCCATTGCGGAAGAGACCGATATCAACCGGCCCATTGGCCACGGCAGGTGTGATGGCAGCCGCCAGTAGCGCGGTGCAGAGTGCGTTGCGGAGCATCATGGTCATGGTGTTTTTCTTGCGTGAAAGCCGGGCCAAGATAATTGGGCTTGCGGCGTGATTGCAAGGCGCGTTGTGAACAAGGGCAGTTGCCCGGTTACCCAAGTCCTGAAAACCGAACAGGGGCCCTTTGTGAGGACCCCTGCGCGGTAAACCTGCAAGGAATGATTGGAACCAGCCCAAGGCCAGGAAGAGGACCTTGGTTGCAGGATAGACGAGACCACGCGGAGCAGGTTGCCGCGCCATGGTGAGAATTCAAGGGGTGAACTTGTAGCCCACCCCCCTGACCGAATGAAAGTGCCTGGGAATCCGGGGGTCAGCCTCAAAGTACTTCCGGAACGCAACGATGAAATTATCCACCGTCCTTGTGGTAGGGAACACGTTGTAGCCCCAGACCTTCTTCAGGATCTCCTCGCGGGAGACCACATCTCCGGCCTTCTCCACCAAGAGCCGCAGCAGTTGAGCCTCGCGTTGGGTGAGCGCGTGTGTCCGGCCATCGCGCCCAATGGCTTCGAAGCTCAGGAACTCGATCCGCCCGCCTTCGAAGATGTACGCATCGCCGATGCTTGCACGCGAAGCGCTCTCGCGTGCCGCGAGCTTTCCCACGCGGAGCAGCAGCTCGGTAAGGTCGAATGGCTTGCCCAAGTGGTCATCGCCGGCACGGAGCGCGCGCACCCGGTCGTCGGTCGCCGTGCGCGCGGTGAGGAAGAGCACCGGCACCTTGTTCCCTTCCAAGCGCACGGTCTCTACGGCTGTGTACCCGTCAATCCCTGGGAGCATCACATCCATGATCACCACGTCGAAGTGCGCGCCACGCATTCGTTCCAGCGCCTCCGGACCGGTCTGGGCGGTGGATACCGTGTATCCCTCCAACTCCAGGTTGAGCTTGAGCGTGCTGCGCAAGGTGGCCTCGTCCTCCACCAGCAGGATGCGCTTGCCGACCATGCCGCAAAGATGGTGAGCAGCCTCGCCGGCCGCTGCCTGGTAGCTTTGGCGCATGCCCTACACAGCGCAGCAAGCCGAAGAGGCCAATTCCTTCTGTGAGCAGACCATGGTATCGCACCTCGGAATCCGCTTCGCCGTTGATGAAGGCGGGCAGCTATATGCCACCATGCCCGTGGACCGTCGCACGGTGCAGCCGATGGGCCTGCTGCACGGCGGTGCCACGGCGGCCTTGGCCGAGACTCTAGGCAGCGTCGCCTCGGCGCTGCTGGTTGGCGCCGAAGGGAAAGACACGGTGGGCATCGAGTTGAACGTGAACCACCTGAAGGCTGCCCGGAACGGCACGGTTACCGCCACGGGCGATCTTCTGCATGCCGGACGGACGACCCATGTCTGGGACATCAAGGTTCGTAACGACGCCGGGGAGCTTTGCGCGATCTGCCGGATCACGAACCTGATCATCGACCGGCGTTGAGCAGGGCTTCGTTGATTGACGAGCTGCTCCGGCGCAGCGCCACGTTCGCGGCCTTCAGGATGCCGGGCCGCGAGGCTATGGCTTTCATCCAAGCCGATGAGCACCTGAGACCGCCGCATGCGGGCCAACGCTGCTTCGTGCTGGCCCCTTTCGATGGGACAGATGGCCCTGTCGCGTGCATTCGGCCCGATGAAGAGCTTCGTCTCGATCCAGATTCGCTGTCGCCTTCGAGCGGAACAGAAGTGAATGGGCCAAGCAGCGCACCCGTAAGCGGATTGGATCGCGCGGGCTACGCGCATGCGGTGGAGCTCGCCCTTCAGCACATCCGGAATGGCGAATTGGAAAAGCTCGTGCTGGCGCGGACGATCGATGCTGATTTGAGCGGGCTCTCCGTTGGGGCGCTCTTCGGCGCTGCAGCGCGCGCACTGCCGGAAGCGTTCATCGCGCTGGCGAACACACAACGCTCCGGCCTCTGGCTGGGCGCCTCGCCGGAACGCTTGCTAACGGTGCGCAAGAAGCGGGTTGAAGTGGATGCCCTCGCAGGGACCATGGCCAATGACCTGGCGTCCGCAGCGGCGTCAGCGTGGGGAATAAAGGAACGCGAAGAGCAGGCGATCGTGACACGTATGATCATGGCTGAGCTCAAGGATGCCGGCGTGGAAGAGCTCGTTGCAAGCGATGCGATCGTGAAGAGGGCCGGGCCGGTCGCGCACTTGCACACGCGCGTGACAGGCCATCTGAATGAAACGAGCGCATTGGACCTCGCCAAGGCGCTGCACCCGACACCAGCGGTGGGCGGCTCTCCGACGCATGCTGCCATCGATCTGATCAGGGAGCTTGAACCACGGAGCCGTTCGTTGTATGCAGGCTATTGGGGTCCGATGCACGCCGACAGCGCCGACCTTTTCGTGAACATCCGATGCATGGAGCTGTTCAAGAACCATGCGTTGCTGCATGTCGGTGCGGGCATCACACGCGACTCGGATCCCGACCGCGAATGCGACGAAGTGGAGCGCAAGGCGCGCACCTGGCTCGACCTCATCGACGCGCAACGCGCTGCCGGATAGCTTCGCGGCCGGGGCCGATCGGCTTCCAGCTTGTTGCGCATCAAGCCAATTCCCCTTGAAGACCTCAGACCATTTCACCGCTGCGGCACTTGCGCAACTCTGCGCCGCCAAAGGATTCCGGCATGCGGTCATCAGCCCGGGGTCGCGCAGCGCGCCGCTCGTGATCGCCTTCACGCAGCAGGAAGGCATGCAGTGCCTGCAAGTCATCGATGAGCGAAGCGCGGCGTTCTTCGCCTTGGGCATGGCGCAACAGCTGCACGCCCCGGTCGCGCTCGTCTGCACCAGCGGGAGCGCCGTGCTCAACTACGGACCCGCCATCGCGGAGGCCTTCTACCAGCGCATCCCCTTGCTGGTGATCACCGCCGACCGTCCGGAGGAATGGGTGGACCAGGGTGAAGGGCAGGCGATCAGGCAGCAAGGCGTTCTCGCGCTCCACATGAAGAGGAGCGTGCAGCTGCCGCGCCTTACGAGCGATGATCTCGCGCGCTGGCACTGCATCCGCCTGATCAATGAGGCGATCGATGCCACGCTGCTCCCCGTGCCGGGCCCCGTGCATGTGAATGCGCCTTTCTCAGAGCCGCTGTATGGCTTGGAACAGCAGGCTTCCAAACTGCCGGGCACGGAGCGCGAACGGGTCGGAAGCCCGTTGTCCAGGCCCATCGCGCAAGTGATGACCGAGAGCTTCATCCTGCCCGAGCACGCGCGCAGGCTCATCGCGAACCTGAGCCGCAGCATGAAGGTGATGGTGCTTGGCGGTCAGGGCCAATGGAGCGATGCACTGAAGCGGCAATTGAAGCAACTCGCCTCGCTTCCGCAGGTCACCGTGATGGTGGAAGCCACCAGCAACCTCGACGACGAGAGCTTCATCACCTGCATCGACCGCGCCATTGAAGGCGTGAACAGCACGAATGAGAATGACCTGAAGCCGGACCTGCTGATCACTTTCGGCGGAGCCGTGGTGAGCAAGCGAATCAAAGGGCTCTTGCGCAAATGGAAGCCCGCGCAGCACTGGAACATCGACCTCGGCCAGCGCCACTACGACACCTACCAGAGCCTCACGCACGATATCGCCGTGAGTCCCGAGATATTCTTCGCGCAGCTATCTGCCAGCGTGAAGCCCAGTGAGAGCAGCTATGGCGAGGCCTGGCGCATGGTGAATGAACGCCTGCTCGCTAGGCATGAGGCCATCGTGAAGGCCACATCATTCTGCGACCTCACCGCAGTCGAACGGATGCTCCGCGCGATCCCCGAGGGCAGCGATGTCCATCTGGCCAACAGCACGCCTGCCCGATACGCCCAGCTCTTCGACCGGAGGAGCGGCTTGCGTTGGTACAGCAACCGGGGCACCAGCGGCATCGACGGATGCACCAGCACGGCCGTGGGCAGCGCATTCGCTTCGCAGCGGCCCACCACGCTCATTACCGGCGACACCGCATTCCTCTATGACAGCAACGCGTTCTGGAATGCGCACCTCTCCCCGCTCCTGCGCGTAATCGTGATCGACAACGGGGGCGGCAACATCTTCCGATACATCGAAGGGCCCGATCAGGATCCGGAACTGCTCAAGTGGTTCGAGGCGCCGCACGGTCGCGACCCGCTCGCACTCGTGAAGTCCTTCGACCTGCCGTGGAAGGAAGCGACCGATGAAGCGACGCTGAGCGATGGCCTCGGCTGGCTCTATCGCGATCACGCGCAACCAGCGGTGCTCGTGGTGCGCACCGATGCGGAGTTGAGCCCGAAGGTGCTGCGCGAGTATTTCAAGAAGCTGCGCGATTAAATGGCAGACCTGAAATACTGGCTCCATGCCTTCCGCCTGCGCACGTTGCCTTTGGCTGTGAGCAGCATCATCGTGGCAAGCGCGTTGGCCTGGTTTCATGACGGATTCAAAGCACCTGTCCTCGCGCTCGCGCTGCTCACCGCCATCCTCCTCCAGATCCTCAGCAACCTCGCCAACGACCTCGGCGATCACCAGCACGGCACCGACAACAAGGAGCGCGTGGGCCCCCAGCGCACCGTGCAAAGCGGCGCCATCTCGCCTGCCGCGATGAAACGCGCCATGCTCATCTGCGGAGCACTGGCCTTCGTGATCGGCGTCACGTTGATTATCACCGCATTGGGGCTCTCGGTCACCACGATGGTGTTCCTCCTGCTCGGACTGCTCGCCATAGGCGCGGCGGTTAAGTACACCTTCGGCACGAACCCTTATGGCTACGCTGGCCTGGGCGATGTGAGCGTGCTCCTCTTCTTCGGCATTGTGGGCGTGTGCGGCACGTTCTATCTGCACACGAAGCAGTTCGAGCCACTTATCCTGTTGCCCGCATTCGGCTTCGGCCTGCTCAGCACCGGTGTGCTCAACGTGAACAACCTGCGCGACATCAAGAACGACAAGGCCAGCGGTAAGATCACCATGGCCGTGCGCCTCGGCTTCGACGGCGCCAAAGGCTACCACGGGATCCTCATCGCCACCGGCTTGCTCTGCCTCATCGCATTCACCGCGATCAACTTCCGCGCGATGCCGCAATGGGGCTGGCTGATCACAATGCCCGCATTGGGCACGCACATGCGCACCGTGCTGCGCGCGCACGATCCCGTCACGCTCGACCCGCAGCTGAAGAAGCTCGCGCTCACCACCTTCTTCACCGCGCTGGCCTTCAGCGCCGGGCTTATCCTTGCGGCATGATCAGGGCGCGCTGGATCGAACGCACGCTGCAACCACGCTTCGAGCTCGGCACCTCGAAAGGCCTGATCAACACGCGCGCCGTCTGGTACCTGATCGCATGGCGTGAGGAGCGAGCGCAACTGAAGGGCGTCGGAGAGGCCGCGCTGTTCCCTGGCCACAGCAAGGAGTTCCCCGCCGATGTGAAACTGAAGCTCACCGAGCTCTGTGAGCGCACCGACAATTGGGCCGAGCGCGCCATGACCGACCTGGTGGACGTGCCGAGCGTGCGCTTCGCCGTGGAGCAATGCCTGCGCGACCTTGAAGCGGGCGGCACCAAGACACTCTTCCCTTCTGGCTTCACGCTGGGCAAGCAAGGCATCCCCGTCAATGGCCTGGTCTGGATGGGCGATAAGCGCACCATGAAGCAGCGCATCCGCGAGCAGATCGAGGGCGGTTGCACAACCGTGAAGATGAAGATCGGCGCGATCGGGATCGACGACGAGCTCGAGCTCTTGCGCGCCGTGCGGAGAGAGTACAGCGCGGATGACATCACCCTGCGCGTGGATGCCAATGGCGCATTCAGCGCGCAGCAAGCACCTGATGTGCTGAAGCGACTGGCCGAACTGCAGGTGCATAGCATCGAGCAGCCCGTTGCGCCCGGCCTCTACGAAGTGATGGAGGAGCTATGCGCGATCACGCCCATTCCCATCGCGCTGGATGAAGACCTCATCGGCCTGAACACGCGCGCCACGAAAGTGGACCTGCTCGACCATGTGAAGCCGCAGCACATCGTGATCAAGCCCAGCCTCGTTGGTGGCTGGAACGCGACACGCGAATGGATCGAGCTGGCGAAGGCGCGCAGCATCGGCTGGTGGATCACCTCGGCGCTCGAGAGCAGCATCGGACTCAACGCCATCGCGCAGTTCACCGCCACGTTGAATGCGACCACCGCGCAGGGCCTTGGCACCGGGAAAATCTATGCGAACAACATCCCCTCGCCTTTGCTGACCGAGCGCGGCTTCCTGCGTTATCGCCCCGAAGAAGAGTGGGACCTCTCGTTGCTCGATTGATGGCCGCGCGCTCGCCCTTCCCCTCCATCGAACAGGCGTTCAAGCGCATCACCGTGGACGGCGTTGAGCGGACCGGCTATGGCTTCTTCGAAATCGTGGACAAGCTGCGCGAGAAGCGCGCGACAGAATGGTGCAAAGGCGTTCACGCCACGCTGCTCTCCCTCGTGCTTCTGCGCGGCGGCCTTGGCGCGCGCACAAGTGGCACCACCGGACCACCCAAGCGGCTCACCCTTCCCCGCCGTGACCTGGTGATGAGCGCCCGGCTCACAGCGGCGGCCTTCAACCTGAAACCCGGCGATCGCGTCCTGCACTGCTTGCCAAGCGAGTTCATTGCCGGGAAGATGATGCTCGTGCGCGCCTTCGCCTTGGGCCTCGACATCCACTTCATCGATCCGCGCGGCAGCGTGCTCGCCAACCTGAAGGTGGCCGACCGCTTCCGCTTCACGGCCATGGTGCCGCTGCAACTGCATCGCGCCATTCAGGAGGACCGCGCGCGCGTGGAGCGGCAATTCGAGACGATCCTGCTCGGAGGAGGACCGGTGAGCGACGCCCTGCTCGACGACATCCGCACGCTCGATGCGCAAGTGTTCCAGAGTTACGGCAGCACCGAGACCGTGACGCACGTGGCCATCCGTGCAATCAACGGCCCTGCGCCGCAAGACCATTTCGCCGCCATCGGCTCCTGCCACTTCGCTCGCGACCCGCGCGGCTGCCTCGTGGTGTACACGCCGCACCTCACCAGCAAGCAGCATGTCACCAACGACCTCGTGGAGCTCATCGACGACACGCATTTCCGCTGGCTCGGCCGCATCGACAACGTGATCCTGAGCGGCGGCAAGAAGATCTTCCCGGAGCAACTGGAGGCGAGAACCGCCGGCGTGATCCCGTACCCGCACTATTTCTCGCCCGTTGCCGACCCCGTGCTCGGCCAGGCCGTGCTGCTGGTGCTTGAGACGGAACTTCCGCAGGAACAAGTGTTGCCCGAGGTGATGGAGAAGCTCATGGCCACCTTGCATCCGCACGAATGGCCGCGGCGCGTGCAAGCACTGCGAAGGATCCAGCGAACAGAGAGTGGCAAGATGATCCGTGGCTAGTCCAGTTCCATAACGCAACAAGAGACCCCCATGGTAGTCCGCATCGTGAAGATGACCTTCTCGTCAGAGAGCGCCGACCGCTTCGTTGTGCTCTTCCAGGATTGGAAGCCGCGCATCCGCGCGTTCCCCGGCTGCCTGCATCTGGAACTGCTTCGCGACACCAGCGACCCGCGCATCTTCTTCACCTACAGCCATTGGGAAAGCGCGGCCGACCTGGAGCGCTACCGCACCAGCGAGGTGTTCAGCGAGGTCTGGCCCGCCGTGAAGCCGCTCTTCGCCGCGCCCACCGAGGCCTGGACCGTGGAGCGCCTGGAGCACCTGCCTTGATCGGCAGAGGTTTGCACGATCTTCGCCCGCTTCCGCTCCAAACGCACCGCATGACCCGCTTCGGCCTCCCGACCCTTGCCCTGCTCCTTCCCTTCGCCTCCATCGCGCAGCGCTCCGCCGAGGAGCACCTCGCTGAGGCCCGGGCCGCATACGTCATCGACTCGTTGACCACGGCCCTCGCGCATGCCGACAGCGCCATCAAGCTCGATGCAGCGTGGGATGGGGTCCTCAAATTCCGTGGCGACATCAAGCAGCGGCAGCGCAACTTCCACGGAGCGCTGCTCGACTACGCGAAGGCCGAGAAGCTGAATCCCGACGATGCCCGCTTGTACGTGAGCCGATCCGCGGTCCACATCAGCCAGGGCAACCTGAAGGAAGCCATGCGCGACTGCGACCGCGCCCTCGACTTGAACCCCGACGACCCGGACGCCTGGTACAACCGCGCCTGCGCTGACTACATGGGCCGCAACAACGACGGCGCCATGAAGAGCCTGGAGCGCGCCACCAAGCTCAAGG
>CAZFBP010000002.1:4899-15569 GCA_964517255.1 uncultured Chryseobacterium sp. | reverse complement strand
CTCGTGATCCGCAAGGCGCTGCGCTAGGCGATGCTTTCGCCGGGTGCGGGCCTTGGAGGAGCGCGGCGTGGTGCGCGGCGAGCAGTTCAAGGAGGAGGCGGGCATCGCCGACCTGGAGGCCGCGCTGAAGCTCAATCCGAACATCCCCGGCGGATGGATGAGCCTGGGCGTGCTGCAATTCGAGAACAAACAGTACGATGCCGCGATCGCCACCTTCACCCGCGTGATCGACACGGACGACCCTGAGAAGAAGACCGCCTATTTCTACCGCGCCGACTGCCACTACGCCAGGCGCGACAAGAACGCGGCCTGCCCCGATTTCCGCAAATGCGCCGAGATGGGCGACAAGGACGCGCAATTCATCATGCGCAACTATTGCATGACGGATGCGGAGGAGATCCCGAAGAAGCCGCGCAAGCAGCGCAAGTCGGTGATCGAGTTCTGACCAAGCCCGAGGGAGGCCCGGCCTACCTTGCACGACCATGCGCGGTGAAATACTGCATCTGCTCCGACTGGAAGCCGCATTGGACCTGCGCCAACGCGCGGCCTGGGGCGGCATGCTCCTGTACGTGGTGAGCGCGGTCTATGTCTGCCATCTGGCCATGAAGGGCGCGCTGAACGGAACCGCTTGGAACGCGCTGTTCTGGATCATCCTGCTCTTCGCTGCCTTCAACACCCTGGCCCGGTCGTTTCAGCGCGAGGACAGCGGAAGACAGCTCTACCTGTACACCATGGCGCATCCGCAGAGCGTGGTGCTGGCGCGGGCCGCGTACGGCGCGATCACCATGACGGTGCTGAGCCTGGTGAGCCTGCTCTGCTACGTGCTCTTCCTCGGTGATGGGCCGCTGCGCGAGGGCGACGCCCTTCAGTTCACCGTGGCCGTGGCGCTCGGCGGCATCGGCTTCGCCGCGGTGCTCACCTTGATCGCGGCCATCGCTGCGCGCGCTGGCAACGGCATCGGCCTCATGGCCATCCTCGGCTTCCCCGTCGTGCTGCCCATGCTGCTGGCGGTGATGCGCGCCAGCCAGCTCGCGCTGCAAGGCGCGCCTTGGTCCGAGACGGGCCTCTACTTCGGCGGCATCGCCGCGCTGGACGTGGTGACCGTGACCTTGGCCTGGTTGCTCTTCCCGTACCTTTGGCGCGACTGAAGATGAGGCAATGGTGGTGGAAGATCCTTGCGGCGACCTTGGTGCTCGGCGCATCAATCGTCGCCCTGCGCACCCCCCTTGCACCGGCCATCGTCCACGCGGCGCCGCTATCGCTGGCACCCGGCGAGCGCCACGAGGCGACCTTCATGGGCTACCGCACGCTGTTCGCGCCAGGTGAGGTCGATGCATATCTGGAGAACGGCGGTCAGTTCATCCCGGCCGGGCGCGTTGAGGTGATCGATGCCACGCATGCGCGCATGCACGTCTTCGTGCCCAAGGGCCTCCGCGAGGACATGACCGATCTGATCGTGATCGCCAAGGGCGCCGGCAGCATGCGCCTCACCGATGCCTTCCACAACCCGATGAAAGGGCCGGGCGCCGAGGAGAACGCGCAGAGCACCGTGCCGCGCGCCATCAGGACGGGCTTCGCCTTCCCGAACAGGAGCATCCTGCACGAGAGCATCCGCAACCTCAATTTCCATGTGCCCATGTGGTTCACCATGATGATGCTGCAGACGGTCTCGCTCGTATTCAGCATCCGGGTGCTGCGCAGCGGCGCCGAATTGCACGACCGGGGCGCTGCGGCCGCGGTGAACGTGAGCCTGTTGTTCGCCGGCATGGGCCTCATCACCGGCAGCATCTGGGCGCGCGCCACCTGGGGCGGCTGGTGGACCAGCGATGCCAAGCTCAATGGGGCCGCAGTGACCACCTTGATCTACCTCGCTTACCTCGTGCTGCGCGGCAGCGTCACCGATCACGCCAAGCGCGCGCGCCTCTCGGCCATCTACAACGTGTTCGCCTATGTGCTCATGCTGCTCTTCATCATGGCCTTGCCGCGGATGACGGCGAGCCTGCACCCCGGCAGCGGCGGCAACCCGGCCTTCAGCCAGTACGACCTCGACGATAGCCTGCGCCCCGTGTTCTACGCCGCCGTGCTCGGCTGGATGGGCATCGGCGCCTGGCTCCTCAACCTCCGGTACCGCCTCGCGCGGATCGAGATCCTCCATGAAGATGCGCGCATCCGCTAAGCACCTGCTCCTGCTGCTCCTTTCACTTGGCCCGGCGTCGGCCATGGCCCAGGGCGAGCCGAACTGGCTCGTGGACACCCTGTACGGGAGCGGCAAGATCAACACGGTGATCGCCGTCGTCACCGTGATCCTCTTGGGCCTCTTCCTTTGGCTCTTCCGGCAGGACCGCCGGATCTCGCGTCTGGAGAATCACCACCAGAAATGAAGCGCTCGCATATCATCGCACTGGTGCTCATCGCGGTGGCCATGGCGGCCTTCATCGCCACGCTGGCCGACAGCAGCACTTTCGTGAACCTCGCCGAAGCCAAGGCGAAGCCGGGCAAGGAGTTCAAGGTGAAGGGCTACCTGGACAAGAGCGCGCCGGTGGAGTACGAGCCGATCATCAACTCCAACCTCACCACCTTCACGCTGGTTGACGACGACGGCGAGAAATGCCTGGTGCGGCTGGCGAAGGCCAAGCCCTACGACTTCGAGCGCTCGGAGAGCATCGTGCTCACGGGCAGCGTGAACGCGCGCGGCGAGTTCGAGGCGAGCGATATGCTGATGAAGTGCCCGAGCAAGTACACCGAAATGCAGCAGTTGGAGGTTGGGAGTTGAAGCTTGTCCGACCGACGTGCTGTCGGCCGACTGAATCGCGCGATTTGAGCACCACACCCATCGAATACATCGGGGAGCACGCCTGGGCAGGGCAACTCGGCCACACGCTCACGCTGGTCTCGCTGGTGTGCGCCGTGCTGGCCACGGTGAGCTACGTGATCGGCGCGCAGGGCCGCAACGAAGCATGGATCGCGCTGGGCCGATTGGGCTTCCGCCTGCACAGCGCCGCAGTGCTCGGCATCGTGGCCACGCTCTTCGTGATGCTCTTCAACCATTGGTTCGAGTACGACTACGTGTGGAAGCACAGCAATCTGCAGATGCCGATGAAATACATCGCCAGCTGCTTCTGGGAGGGGCAGGAAGGCAGCTTCCTGCTCTGGACCTTTTGGCATGTGGTGCTGGGGAATGTGCTCATCTCGCGATTCCGGGTCATCCCGTTGAATGCCGGGACCGGAATGACAAACGCGGCCGGAAGGACAAGCTCATGGGAACCGCACGTGATGGCTGTGGTGGCGCTGGTGCAGGTCTTCCTCGCCCTCATGCTCATCGGCCTTTACGTGGGCGAGTGGCGGCTGGGCAGTTCGCCCTTCCTCCTGCTGCGCGAAGCGGCGGACAACATCGGCCTGCCGTGGACGCAGATCAGCGGCTATCTCTCCTTGGATGAGTTCAAGGATGGCCGGGGCCTCAACCCCTTGCTGCAGAACTACTGGATGGTGATCCATCCGCCCACGCTCTTCCTGGGCTTCGCCGCCACGCTGGTGCCTTTCGCTTATGCCATCGCTGGCCTCTGGCGCAACGAGCGCAGCGCATGGATGGCGCCCGCGCTGCCGTGGACCTTCTTCGGCGTGATGGTGCTGGGCACGGGCATCCTCATGGGCGGCGCATGGGCTTACGAGGCGCTCAGCTTCGGCGGCTTCTGGGCCTGGGACCCGGTGGAGAACGCGTCGCTGGTGCCGTGGATCACGCTCGTGGGCGCGGGCCACCTCATGCTGGTGAACAAGCGCAAGCCCGCCTCGCTCTTCACCGCCTTCGGCCTCACGCTCATCACCTTCATCCTGGTGCTCTACAGCACCTTCCTCACGCGCAGCGGCGTGCTGGGCGATACCAGCGTGCACAGTTTCACCGGCGATGGCATGATGCCCGCGCTGGTGCGCTTCCTGCTCGTCTTCGTGGGCCTCAGCGCGGCCATGCTGCACCCGCAATGGAGGCGGCGCGCGTTCTACGCGGGCCTCTCGCTCCTGCTGCTCGTCATCGGCCTGGCCTTCGCCATCGAGGTGGAGGCGATCCTGCTCTTCGGCCTGCTCACCTTCATCCACTTGATCCAAGCGTACCGCGCGGGCTTCCGATCGGACGACCCGGAGGAAGCGCTCTGGAGCCGCGAGTTCTGGCTCTTCATCGCATCGCTGGTGCTCCTGCTGAGCGCCGTGCAGATCACCTTCAGCACCAGCATCCCCGTCACCAACATCCTGCTCACGCCCTTCAAGGGCTTCTTCGCTGGCATGGGCGAGCGAACGGGCTGGGATTTCCTGGTGAAGCTCGGCAAGGAAGGCCTCTCGACGCCCAGCGAGGCCATCACCCACTACAACCGATGGCAGACGCCCTTCGCGATCATCGTCTCCCTGCTCGTGGCCTTCACCATATATCTCCGCTGGAAGCAGGACGCCTTCAAGCGCATGGCGCGGCAGATCCTCGCGTCCATCCTCATCAGCGCGCTCATCGCGGGCGCGTGCATCGCCTTGCTCGGTTACCAGGCGCATGAACTGCAGCAGGCGCTGCTGCTCTTCACCGCGGTCTTCGCCTTTGTGGCCAACGCCGCCTACTTCGGCGTGGTGCTCAAGGGCCGGCTGAAGAATGCAGGACCTGCCGTGGCGCACACCGGCTTCGCGCTGGTGCTGCTGGGCGCGCTGATCAGCACGGGCCGGAAGGAAGAGGCCAGCATGAACGCGCGCAGCATGGACCTGCGGCTGCTCAACGAAGGCTTCAGCAACAGCAAGGAGATCCTGCTCTACCGGGGCGACACCACGCGCATGGGCGAGTTCTACGTGCATTACGCGCAGAAGCGCGCCGATGGCCCCAACCTGCGCTACGACATGGAGTACTTCGCCGTGGAGCCGCGCCGCTACGCGAAGGGCGATACGGTGCGGATCGGCGGAACGCTCTTCCGCGCGCGCGAAGAGCATGTGGCCGGACCGGAGTTCCTCGCGCAGCAACCGCAGTACTGGGAGACGATGGAGCGTTACAACAAGCGCGACCTCTGGCATGCGCACGCGTGGAGTCCGACCGAGCCGGGCGAGAAACTCTTCGACCTCGCGCCCGTCATCCAGCTCAACAAGCGCATGGGCAATGTGCCCGAGCCCAGCACGCGGCACTGGCTCACGCGCGACCTGTACACCCACCTGCGATACGGTGAGATGGCGCTGGATCCCGACACCCTGCCCGACGGCAGCATCACCGCCGATGATGAATGGATGCCCAACCGCCGCTATGAGAAGCAGGCGGGCGACAGCATCGTGACGCCCACGAGCCTGGTGATCATCGACAGCGTGTACGCCCTGCGCGACAGCGCCACCCTGGCCATGCTCGGCAATCGCTTCTCCGTGCGCGCCGCAGCGCTGCGCGTCCGCGACCGGTACGACCCCGACCGCTGGTTCGAGGCGCGCCCGGTGGTGATCTACGCCGACGGCCGGCCCGTGATGGGCAAGGCCGCCGAGGTGGATGCGCTGCGCATCCGCTACTCACTGGCCACCAGTGAAGGCGACAAGCTGGGCCTCGACGTGGCGGAGCGCGAATTCGTGGTGATGCAGGCGCTGATCTTCCCCGGCATCAACATCCTCTGGATCGGCTGCGTGCTGCTGGCGCTGGGCAGCGGCATGGCGGTATGGCAACGCGTGCGGGGGAAATGACCGGAGGGAGATTGGTTGTCGGTTGTCAGTTGACTGTGGCCAGGCAACCCGACAATGGACACCAGACGACAGACAACTGACAACGGGCAACCGAGAAACCACCCAATGACCTCCATCCTCCTGATCGGCACCGGCCGCATGGCCTACCACTTGGGCCACGCCCTCAACCAAGCGCGCCTTCCGTTGATCGGCGTGGCGGGCCGCGATGCGGAGAAGCTCAGCGACATTGCCCGCTTCCTGGGCTGCGCGCCGCACCGCCTTGATCGCGCGCTGCCTCCGGCCGACCTGGTAATCATCGCCACCAGCGACGACAGCATCGCGGAAGTGGCCGCGCGCATCCCGGCGGGCAAGACGGTCGTGGCGCACACGGCGGGCGCCGTGGGCATCGATGTGCTCGCGCCGCATGCGCACCGCGCGGTGATCTGGCCGGTGCAGACCCTGAGCCACGGCGCGCCCATCGACCTCAGCGATGTGCCGTTGGCCGTTGAGGGCAGCACGCCCGAGGCCGAGGCTGCCATCCTGCGACTCGCGCGCGCCGTAAGCCAGAGCGTGCTGCAGCTGCCGCACCGCCAGCGCGAACTGCTGCATCTCACCGCCGTGCTCGCCAGCAACTTCCCCGTCTTCCTCATGCACGAGGCCCAGCGCCTGCTGAAGCAGGAGAAGCTGCCGCCCAACCTGCTGATGCCGTTGTGGAAGCTCACCGCGCAGAAGGTCACCACCATCGGCCCGGCGGAAGCGCTCACCGGCCCCGCGCGGCGCGGCGACATCACCTCGGTGAAGCGCCACCTCGAGTTGTTGCAGGCGGAGCCCGATCTTCGCCGCGCCTACGCGCAACTGAGCAGCATGGTGCTGAAAGCGCATGGCCACGCAACGGATGGCATCGACCTATAAAGCACTCCTTCCCGGCATCCGCAACTTCCTCTTCGACGTGGACGGCGTGTTCACGGACAACCGCACGCTGCTCTATCCCGGCCTGGATCCCGTGCGCACCTTCTTCACCCGCGATGCCTTCGCCGTGCAGCACGCGATCAAGGAAGGGTACCGCGTCATCATCATCAGCGGCGGCCGCAGCCACGGCGTGGCCGACAGCCTCGCGCGCCTCGGCGTCACGGAAGTGCATCTGGGCACGCGCGACAAGCTGGCGCTGCTGGAGCAGAAACTGAACGAGGGCCTCGACCTCAGCGCATCGGCGTACATGGGCGACGACCTGCCCGACACCCGCGTGATGCAGCGCGTGGCCCTGCCCTGCTGCCCGGCCGATGCGGTGCCGGAGATCAAGGCCATCAGCCGTTTCATCAGCGGCAGGAACGGCGGCGACGGCTGCGTGCGCGACCTGATCGAACAGACGATGAAGGCGCAGGGCACATGGCTCACCGACGGCGCGTACACTTGGTGAGATGCTCGACCTCATCAAGCTCTCCCGTCCGCTCAACCTGCTGATCATGGCGCTCACCATGGCGCTGATCCGTTACGGCCTCGTCGGCGGCCACCTTGAGCGCGGACTACAGCAGCTCATCAGCGAATCAGGCGGCACCGTGACGCGCGCCGAGCTGGAGCTCTCGCCGGGCTTCGGTCCGCAATTGCCGGTGCACCTGTTCGTGCTGCTCGTGCTCAGCGTGGTGCTCATCGGCGCGGCGGGCAACATCATCAACGACTACTTCGATGTGCGCATCGACCGGATCAACCGCCCGGCCACCGTGATCGTTGGCCGCACCGTGAAGCGCCGCGTGGCCATGGCGGCGCATCTGGTGCTGAGCGGCGCAGGGCTGCTCTGCGGCGCCATCGTGGTGTGGCGCACCGGCCAATGGCCCTTGCTCATCATCCCGGCCTTCACCATCGGCGCGTTATGGACCTACAGCACCACCTTCAAGCGGCAGCTCATCATCGGCAACGGCACCGTGGCCGCGCTCACGGCGCTGGTTCCACTCACGGCCGGGCTGTACGAGATCCCGGCACTGCAACGCGGATTCGCTGCGCATTCCATCGTGATTCTGCCCGACGGGACCCGGTTCGGGATGGAAACGGACTTCACGGAATTGTGGTGGTGGGTGCTGTGCTTCGCAGCGTTCGCCTTCCTGTCGTCGCTCGTGCGCGAGCTGCAGAAGGACATGGCCGATGTGAAGGGCGACAGCGCTCATGGCTGCCGCACGGTGCCCATCGTGTGGGGCATGCGCTGGGCGAAGGCGCTGGTGCTCGTGTACATCGCCGCGCTCATCCTTGGCCTGCTCGCCTTGCACATGCTCGTGCCAGCCTTGCGCGGGAATCTCGCGTACTGGTACATCCAGCTCGGCATCATCGCGCCGCTGCTCCTCTCAGCCGGCTTCACATACAACGCCATGCAGCGCGAGGAGCATGTCCGTGCGGGAGCGCTGCTGAAAGCGGCCATGGTGATGGGCGTGGGATTCGCCGCGCTGATCCGTTTCCTATGAGCACACCTCCCATCTTCCCCTGGCGCCTCATCCTCGCCTCCGCCTCGCCGCGCAGAAGGCAATTGCTGCAAGGCCTCGATCTGCCCGTGGAGATCACCGGCGTGGATGTGGATGAGACGCCGCCCGCTGGCATGCCCGATGACCAGGTGGCCGAGCACCTCGCGCGCAGGAAGGCCGCGGCATGGACCGGCCCGCTGGCCAGGGATCAAGTGCTCATCACAGCAGATACGACCGTGCTCCTTGACGATCCGTGGGGTCCGCATCTCCTGAATAAACCCGTTGACGATGCCGATGCGCGCCGCATGCTCGCCTTGCTCTCCGGCCGCTCGCACCGCGTGATCACCGGTGCGTGCCTGCGCACCACGCGCACGCTCCACAGCTTCGCCGACATCGCCATCGTTCACTTCCGGGCGTTGAGCACAGCGGAGATCGCCTACTACGTGGAGTGCCATCGCCCGTTGGACAAGGCTGGTGCCTATGGCGTGCAGGATTGGATCGGCTACACCGCCGTTGACCGCATCGAAGGCAGCTTCTACACGGTGATGGGCCTGCCCATGCACCGCGTGTACCAGGCCTTGCGCGCGTTACCTGAGCCTGAGTGAGCTTGCCCAAGGGCAATTGCTTGAATCCGCGCAGGCGAGGTATGCTTCAATCGTCTGCGACCCCTTTGGGGTCGAATCCCACGCTGGGCGGGTGATCCTCATGCATGTGACCCTTCGGGGTCTTTCCTGTTTCAATGGAATTCTGACCCCAACGGGGTCATAGACAATAGCGCGTCGCGCCCGTGCGAGTCTGCACGGCCCCAAAGGGGCCGCAGAGAATTCAGCAAGCGATTCCATTGCCGATCCACTTGAAGCGCTTGCTGCAGAGCTTGCTCCGATCAATCACGGCGAGCGGGGTTACTTTGCCGGCCATTCAATCAACCTGTCATGAAGAAGACCATCATCCTCGCCGCTTCGGCACTCGTCGTTGGCACGGCATCCGCGCAAGGCGGAAACACGCGTGAAGGCTATGCGCTGCAATGGGACAAGACCATCAATGTGGTGCCCGACAGCCTGCGCAACGGAACGCACATCCTCCCGGCGTGGTCCGTCGCCGTGCATGAGGCCGATGACTCCGACGTGATGGGCTGGTGGCTGGCGGACATGGCGTCCACGAGCACGGCCGTCACCAAGGGGAAGCCCGCCAAGGCCAACGGACTGCGAATCGTGCAAGTGCCTGCGGCCACCATGGCCCTGGCATCGGTGAGCAACGAGCGCAAGTCGCGCTTCGCGAGGCTCACCGTGGCTTTCGCCGTGAACGATTCCACACCGGCCGTTCCGACCGATGGACAGGAGGACTACATGCGCGCGTTGGCGGTGAAGTACAACCGCGCCGTGGTGCAAGCGCAGATCGCCGATTACGAGAAGCAGCTGGCCCGCTCCAGCGATAAGCTCGCCGACACCAAGGGCGATGTGGCGAAGAACCAGGCGCGCATCACCAAGTCGAGCAGCGAGTTGGAGAAGATCAAGGCGAAGCGCGGCAGGATCCAACGCGACAACGCGAAGGTCAGCGGCGACATCGCGGGGCTCGAGAAGAAATTCGCGCTGAGCAACGACGCGAAGGACCTGAAGAAGCTCACCAAGTCGCGCGAGAAGCTGGCCAAGGGCGAATCGTCGCTGGCGAAGCTCATGCAACAGGAGGCCGATGTGCAGGGCGACATCGCCAAGCAGCAAGGGCGCCTGGAGAGCAACGCCGGCAAGGCCGAGGATCGCGGCGCCACCAAGGAGGAATTGCAGCAGGCGCTGATCGCGCTGAAGCGCAAGCACGACGCGATCCAGTAGCGCAAGAATCCTCAGCGCAGCAGCGTGAGCGCGCCCTTGAGGCTGTGCCGCACGCCATCGTAGCCGGTGGCCTCCACGATGTAGAAGTAGGTCCCGTCAGAGCAGGGCTCCCCAGCGAAGGTGCGGCCGTCCCAAACTTGACGTGCGCGCTGCAGACGGGCCACTTCCTCGCCGTAGCGGTTGAAGATGGTGACTTCGATCCGGTCGATGCCCGTGGCCGTGAGCTGGAACTGGTCGTTCACGCCATCGTTGTTCGGCGTGAAGACGTTGGGCACTTCGACGGCGCTGGGCACGGCGGCAACAGTGCCCACGGTCACCGTGCCTGTGGCCGTGGCCACGCAGCCTTGCACGGTCACCGTCAGGATCACGGTGTACACGCCGTCCGCATCGTAGGTGTGCAGCGGCTCGAACGCCGTGCTCGTGTCCCCATCGCCGAACTGCCAGAGCATGCTGCCATTGGCCGGCGTGCTCGCATTGGTGAAGCTCACGACCAGCGGCGCGTCGCCCGTGCTCGGTGAAGCCGTGAACGCGGCGCTCACCTCCAGCACGGTGATATCGATCTGCGCGGTGCCGCTGCCGCAGCTATTCGACCCGATCACGCTGTACGTGCCCGCTTGGCTCACGGTGATCGATGGCGTGGAGGCCTGCGTGCTCCATACATAGCTGTCGGCGCCGTTGGCTGTGAGCGTCACGCTCTGGCCGGGGCAGAGCGCCGTGGGGCCGTCGGGGGTGATCGTCACCG
>CAZFBP010000002.1:0-4799 GCA_964517255.1 uncultured Chryseobacterium sp. | reverse complement strand
TGATCTCGATCTGCGCGCTTCCGCTGCCGCACGCGTTCGTTCCGACCACGCTGTAATTCCCGATCTGCGCAATGGTGATGCTCGTCGTGGTCTCGCCGCCGGGGCTCCACACGTAGCTATCGGCGCCGCTGGCCGTGAGCGTCACGCTCTGGCCCGGGCAGAGCGCCGTCGGCCCATCCGGGGTGATGCTCACCGTGGGGCCATTGGCCAGCGTGACATCGATCTGCGCGATTCCGCTGCCGCATGCGTTCGTTCCGACCACGCTGTAGTTGCCGGGCGTGTTCACCGCGATGCTCATCGTGGTCTCGCCGTCGGGGCTCCACACGTAGCTATCGGCGCCGCTGGCCGTGAGGGTCACGCTCTGGCCGGGGCACAGCGCTGTAGGGCCATCGGGAGTTATGCTCACCGTGGGGCCATTGGCCAGCGTGACATCGATCTGCGCGCTTCCGCTGCCGCACGCGTTCGTTCCGACCACGCTGTAGTTGCCGGGCGTGTTCACCGCGATGCTCGTCGTGGTCTCACCGCCGGGGCCCCACACGTAGGTATCCGCGCCGCTTGCCGTAAGCGTCACGCTCTGGCCGGGGCACAGAGCCGTGGGGCCGTCGGGGGCGATCGTCACCAAGGGCGCGCTTCCGCCGGGCAAGGTGTAATCGATGCAGATGGGCGCGCCGCATGCCCCGATCACGCAGAGTTGAACGGTCACGGGGCCTGTATCGCCAGCGCCGGCGGTGTACACGGTGCTGAGCGCATCGGGCGGGTCGAAGGTGCCGGTGCCGCCCTGCCACTGCACGCCAACGATGTCGGTGCCGACCGCGCTGCCGGTGAGCGACACCGCGCCCGATCCGTTGCAGATGCTGCCCACGGCATCCTCCACGCTCACCAAAGTGGGCACGAAGGGCGCCTGGCAGCCGTAGTTCACGTAGCTCACCACGGGCGGGCCGGGCCAGCTGAAGAGAGCGGTGGAACCATCGTTCTCAGCGGAGCTTCCGCCGTAGGTGCTCAGGTTGTTCACCAGCAAGGAGCGGTCGTACGTGGCGGTATCGCTGCACGCAGCGGGCAGGTAGGTGAGCACCAATGTGCGCAGGCTGCTGGCGCCGGTGGGCGTTGGGCTGATGGTGCCGCCGTTGTTGTGGTTGGCGAAATGCCCGCTGGTGTTGCCCGGCGCCTGGAACACGATGAAGAGCGTATCGCTCAGGTTGGCGAAGGAGTTCGCGGCGGCGCACATCTGCGTGCTGGTCACCAGGATCACGCCGCTGCCTGCGGGGATCACGCCGCCGGGCGGCTCCAAGAGCCAGCCGCAGCCCTGGATCGTGGCGTTGAGCGCATCGGTGAGCGCGGCCGTGCTGGCGTCCTGCACCAGTCCGTTCCAACTGTTATTGGGCCAATCGGCCTCCAATTCGTTCAACGCGATGTCCTGTGGGCCGGTGCGGAAGCGCACCATCTCGTTCATGCCCTCGGCGCCGCCGGGGCACAGCGCCAGATCGATGCAGGCATCAACGAGGATGCTCTCGATCTCCAGGCATTGCGTGGGGATTTGCGCGCTGAGCGCGGTGGGCGCCAGCAGCAGCGCGAGGACAACGGCGAGCTTCGGGTTCGGGACGGAGGGCGGCATCAGGGCGCGGTCGCGAACAAAGTTCGCCCCGGCACGTGCGCGGCCCCGCCGTGGCCGGCCTGCGATGCTAACAGGCCTCCCTGTATAAGCGTGGCCGGTACCTTCGGTGCATGACCGACCGCCGCAGCTTCATCCGCCAGAGCGCCGCCCTGCTGGGAGGCCTCGCGCTCCATCGCGACCTGCACGCCGCCTTCCCCGCGCTCGGCGGCTCAGAGATCACGGACCCCGATGAGGAGACCTTCTGGCGCCAGGTGCGCGCCGCCTTCGCCTGCAGCCCCACGCTCATCAACCTCAACAACGGCGGTGTGAGCCCCGCGCCGCGCGCGGCCATGGAGGCCCTCGATCATTACAACCGCATGTGCAACGAGGCGCCGAGCTACTACATGTGGCGCATCCTCGACCAGGATCGCGAGCCGCTCCGCATGAACCTCGCGGCTCTTGCGGGCGTGCCCCACGACGAACTCGCCATCTGCCGCAACGCCACGGAAGCGCTCAACACCATCATCTTCGGATTGCCGCTGAAGTCTGGCGACGAGGTGGTGGTGAGCACCTACGATTACCCCAACATGCAGAACGCGTGGCGGCAGCGCGCGCTGCGCGATGGCGTGAAGCTCGTGTACGCCGATCCCGTGCTCCCGAGCGAGGACGAAGCGGCGATGGCCGAGGCCTTCATCAGCCGGTTCACGGCGAGGACCAAGCTGGTGCACATCACGCACATCGTGAATTGGAACGGCCAGATCCTGCCCGTGCGGCGCATCGCCGACGCCGCGCATGCGCGCGGGATCGAGGTGCTGGTGGACGCCGCGCACTCCTTCGCCCTGCTCGATTACAGCATCCCCGACCTCGGCGCCGACTACTGGGGCACCAGTTTGCACAAGTTCCTGTGCGCGCCCTTCGGCAACGGCCTGATGTGGGTGAAGAAGGAGAAGATCGGCAAGCTTTGGCCCTTGCTCAGCAACGACAAGCCCCAGGGCGACGACATCCGCAAGTTCGAGACCTTGGGCACGCGCAGCTTCCCCGTGGAGATGGCCACGGGCTATTCGCTCGACCTGCACAACCTCATCGGCTCCGCGCGCAAGCAACAGCGAATCCACCTGCTCAAGCGGCACTGGATGGAGCGCGTGAAGGATGTTCCCGGCATCTTCTTCAGGACTTCCCTGGACCCGCGGCACAGCTGCGCCATCGGCGTCTTCGGCATCGAAGGGCGCAAGGCCACCGCGCTCAGCGAGGCGCTCTTCGCGAAGTGGAAGATCCACACCGTGGCCATCGAGCGCGAGGCGAAGCCGGGCATCGAGGCGCCCTTCAACCACGTGCGCGTGACGCCGAACGTGTACACGACGATGGAAGAGATGGACCGGCTGGTGGAGGCGATCAGCTCGCTGTGAGCCGCATCACCTGAAGAGCGTCACATGCCCCTTCTTCACGATCTCGTTCGTGGTCGAACAGGGGTCGCGCATCTTCATGGTGTACACGTAAACGCCCATGGGCAGCGCGCTGGCGTCCCATTGCTCTTGCGGATCGTTCGTGGTCCACAGGATGTTGCCCCAGCGGTCGAACATGCGCAGCTCGTAGCCCAGCTCGGGGATATCGACGCGCACGGGCCAGGTATCGTTGATACCGTCGTTGTTCGGCGTGAAGGAGTTCGCGAGGAACAGCGTCGGCTCGGTGCGCACGTCCACGATGGTTTCGAGCGTGTCGTTGCAACCGTTCACCTGCGTCGCGTGCAGCGTGTACGGATAGAAATCATACAAGCGGTGATCCCACTCGAGGTAACCGGTGCAATCGTGCGATACCAGGCTGTCGCCGATGTAGAGGGCGCAGCTATCGGCGGTGAGGCTGCCCAGCGCGATGCGCACGATTGGCGTGCAAGGGATCTGCGTGGCCGTGAAGATGGCCGGCACCTGCGCGATGATGAAGATGCTGTCCTGTACCGGGAGATTGCCGCAGCCGTTGAGGTCGAAGGCCTGCAGCGAGATGGGCTGCCAGCCCGCTTCGGGGAAGGAGACCAGGGGATCGCGCTCATTGCTGAGGCCATCAACGCCCCATTGCCACACGAGCGAATCGCCATTCGTGGCCAGGGTGTTCACGATGAACGACACGTTCTGGCAGGCGGAGTCGACCATGATGGGCACGGCGAACGGCGGCACGAGTTCCACGAGGTCCACTGAGGCCGTGGCCACGCAGTTCAGGATGGTATCGGTGGCCGTAAGCGTGACTGTGCCGTTGAATCCGGGCAGCACCTGATAGCTCGTGGTGGTCTCGCCGGTGCCCCATGCGTACGTGTGCGGGGCAAAGCCGAAGACCAGTTCGGTGGTGAGCAGCGGGGCCTGGCTGGGGCAGTACGAGAGCGGCCCTCCGAGGATGTTCACATCTGGATCGCCCAAGGTGGCCTCGATGTAGGAGGGGCAGCCGAGCGGCGGAGTGATGAGCACGCCATAGATCCCGGTCGAGAGGTTGGTGATCGTCGTGGCCGTTACCGTAGGGTCATGCGTCCAGAACCAGACGAAAGGACCACCATTGGCCAGGGTGAGCGTGAGCGCGCCATCGTCGTTCCCGGCACAGCTCAGGTTGGTCACCGCCAAGGTTCCCAACGGCGGTACGAATGGATCAGTGACCACCACATCAATGAGCGTGTCGCAATCGAAGCCCGTCACTTGCACCGTGTAAAGGCCTGCAATCAGGTTGTTGGCTGTGGCGTCGATGAGGTTCGCGTCATGATTCCACACGTACGTGAAAGGCCCGCCGGACACGGTGGCCACCGTGATGGCGCCATCCGCGATGCCCGGACAGCTGGGCTGGGTCACAGACACGCTCACATCGCACGGGGCCGAAATCTGCGCCACTCCCAGTACCGGAACCAGGAGCAGGGAAAGGGCTATGGGGAGGCGCATCGGGTCTAAGACGGGTGCGAAGATCGCATACGGTGCCTAGACGCCGGAACTCCGGCCATGGTTCGCTCGAACCGGGTAGTGTGAGAAAGCACCGCCCCCCGCGCATTCCGGCTTTTCAGCCGGTAGCGCGGGGGGCGGGTTCTCGGTTCAGGCTTGCGCCTGAAGGCTTACTTCTGGATCACCAGGCGCTCGTTGTAGGTGGCGGCGCCGGCGGTGACGTTCACCATGTAGAGGCCGTTGGCGAGGGCTCCGTTGAGCTCCAGGTCCGTGTTCACGAAGCCGTCCTGCACCGCGAT
>CAZFBP010000001.1:0-36363 GCA_964517255.1 uncultured Chryseobacterium sp. | reverse complement strand
TCCTTGGCCTCGTAGCTGCGGTGCACCAGGCGGCCTTCGAGCATCACGGGTGTTCCCTTGCGGAGCAGGCGCTCGGCCATCTCGGCGGTCTGGCCCCAGGCCACCACGGTGTGCCACTGGGTATCGGTGATGCGCTCGCCGCTGGCGTTCTTGTAGCTCTCGTTGGTGGCCACAGAGAGGCGGGCCACCTTACGGCCCTTGGCGATCTCGCGCACTTCCGGGTCGAAGCCAAGGTTGCCTACGAGGTGGACTTTGTTCTTCAGCGTGTTCATGGTACTGGGTGTTTGTGTGTTTGACTTTCGGTTTCCGCCGTCCGGTGCTGATGCCGACCGACGCCGCAAACATTTCCCCGGCACCCCTCACGGATCCGGCCAGTACCCGCTTGCAGCCGATTACAAGCGTTGGCTGTCGTTTGCTGCTGGGGCAACTTCGGGGCGGCCGCGCCTATCTTCCCACTGCCGAAGGCCACAGGCAGCGCCGCGATCCTGCCGCTTGTCTTGGCCCAAGAAAGGCCCATGGTTGCGTGAACTGACCGAGCGCGAATTGGTTACCGGGTGCCTGCGCGGCGAGCCTCGCTGCCAGGAGACCCTTTACGCCCGTTACGCGCGGCGGATGTACGCCGTATGCCTTCGGTACGCGCGCCACGAGCTCGAAGCACAGGACCTGATGCAGGAAGGATTCATCCGTGTGTTCGATAAACTGAAGGACTTCCGCATGGAAGGGTCTCTGGAAGGTTGGATCCGCCGGATCATGGTGCATACTGCCATCAACCACTACCGCCGCAAGAGCTTTCAGATGGAGCGCTTCGGCCTGGAACGCATGCCCGAAGAACCGGTTCCCTCCAATGCCGTGGAGCGCCTTGGCGCGGAAGAGCTGCTCAACATGGTCTCGAATCTCCCCGAGGGCTACCGCACGGTCTTCAACCTCTTCGCCATCGAGGGTTACGACCATGCCGAGATCGCGAACCTGCTGGGCTGCGGCGAGAGCACCTCGCGCAGCCAGCTGGCCAAGGCGCGGCGCATGCTGCAGTCCATGATCAACCACGCAAGCACTCCCGTCCATGCCGGACAAGCATCCCATCGATGACCTCTTCCGCCAGGCGCTGACCGGCGCCGCAGTGGAGCCCCCGGCGGAATTGGGGCGGGCCATCCTGGCGCAGGCGCACGCACGGCACCGGCTGCTCTGGCGGCGCCGATTGCTCGCGCTGTTGCTGCTCCTGCTGGGCACGGGCGCGGGGATCGCGTGGGTGGCGAATCGGCAAGCGAATGAACCCGAGCGGCTGGGAGCGAGGCCCGGCGCGAATGCCGCGGCTGAGGAAAGGAAGACTGAGAGGAGCGCATCGGAGGATGCCGCCAGCGGCGTAGCGCCCGACGCGGAGCAGCTCGAATCGGATCAGCGCGGCACGAAGGGCGAATTTCGCGGGGCGCGGCCCAACGCGAATGAGCGGGGCTCCACCGGATCGCGAAACGCTCCAGCGCGCCCTTCCTCCTCAGCAACAATTGTGAGCCTTTCGCCGGCTACGAGCGCGACGGATGCGCCCGCATCGGCCTCGGGCGGAACAACCGCTGAGCAACCGCTGAACGACGCCCCTGGATCAAGCTCGTCGCCCGTGCCCGATGCGCGTGCGGAGTGGATCAGCCCCAACGTTGCTCGAATCACGGTCGATGAGCCGAGCGCCTCGCTCGTCGCGGCCAGGACGAATGATTACTACACGCCGCGCGGCCACTGGTGGATGGCCTTCGGCGTCACCGCGCAAAGCGGCCGCTACCGCTGGGACGGCGAATCGGAGAAGCTCGCGCGTGCGCTGGAGGGCAGCGTTCGCTGGAATCCCGGCTTCGCCGCTGGCCTTTCAGCCGGCCGCCGCTGGCCGAGCGGATTGAGCCTTGGCGTGGGCGTGGAAGCGGAGCGCTCGCGGCAGACGTTCCGGAATGTGGAGCGTGCGACCGTGACGCGCACCGAGACGGTGGAGCAAGTGGTGGTGCTGAACACGCATGTGTTCAGCTCAGACCTTGTTACGGTGAATGTGCAGGAACAGCGTGAGGCCGTGGCCGAAGGAGCCGATACGCGCCTGCGCGTGCGGATCCCCTTGGAGGCGGCGTGGAGCCTGCGCCTTGGCCGATGGAGCGCCGGTCCGCGCGCCGGGCTGATCACCGAGTACACGCGGGTGCGCTCCTCGTCCAGCCTGGGCGTGGACCCTTCGGATGGCATGATCCGCGCGCGCACGCTCACCAACGAGGAACTCGGCCACCGCTACCCCGTCGCTTTCTCCGGCCTAGTCGGCATCGACCTGGGCATCGCCCTCCGCGATCGCCTCACCTTGCTGGCCACGCCCTTCTATGCACGAACCCTTGCCACGGCAGCACCTTCTTCCGATGCCACCGCATCGCCCGACCGCGCCGGGCTGCGCCTCCTGATCCAACACCGCTTCTAGCACCATGCCCTTCCGCGTCCTTCATCGCCTCCCGTTCCTCGCCCTAGCGCTCGCAGGAGCATTGACGCCCGTGCGCTCGCAAGTGCTCAGCGGCATCCTGGAGCAGAAGGGCGGCGGCTTGCTGCAGACCTGCGACACCAGCTTGCACGTGGACTTCTCCGTGGGTTACCTGGACAATTACGCCTGCCAATTCACTCCCTCCCTTCAGCCGGGGAGCACGCAGATCACAGGGTCCACCTGGCACTTCTACGATTATGGAGCGGAGCTCTGGCAGCAGGCCTATGGCGCGCCCACCATCCCGTACAGCACGCCGCAGCCGTACCCGGCGTGTTACGCCGTTGACGCGTACGACCTGCTCGCCGCGCAGCCTTGCAGCGCTGTGGTGTGCAAGATCATCGCGCCGTACCAGTACGCGGCCTGCTCGATGCTCGCCGCCGACTTCACCATCGCGGGCATCGATGGCAGCACCATCACCTTCACCGACCTCTCGAGTTTCCCCGGCGGGCAGATCATCACCTCATTCTGGGACTTCGGAGACGGCGCCAGCGTAGCGGCGATCAACCCAACGCACACGTTCACGGGGCCAGGGCCGCACCCCATCTGCCTCACGGTGATGGGCCCACCTCCGATGAACTGCACCAGCACCGTGTGCCAATGGCTCTACATGGGGCCCATCGGCCTTGCCTGCGATGAACTCGTGGACCAGGGCTTCGTGGTGCTGGCGTACCAGAACCTCGTGGGCGTGATGGATACTTCGCACGTCTTTGGAATGAACGCGCGCGTGGACTGGGACTTCGGCGATGGCGCGCAGGCCGTCGGCGCCGTGGCGGTGCATGCGTACCAGAGCTTCCAGGCCTTCGACCTGTGCGGCACCCTGCGCGTGTGGGGACCGCTGCTGAGCGATACCTGCGTGAGCACGTTCTGCGACCAGGTGTTCCCTGTGGCGGCCGTCTCCGTGATCGAGGCGTTCACGCCAATGGACGCGCTGGCCTGGCCGTCGCCGTTCACTGATGAATTGCGCGTGACCGTGCCACCGGGCGGCAGCGAGCTTCTGCTCCTGGATGCGGCCGGACGCATGGTGCTGCGCGAGCGATGGAGCGGCGCGCCAGCCGGTGGCACGCTGCGCACGGGCGCGCTGCCGCCGGGCTGTTACACGCTTGTAGTGGAGGGTCCCGGCGGCAGGCGCGCGCAAGGTGTGGTGAAGCAGCCCTGAGCTTACTGCTCGGCCTCGGCTAGAACAGCCTCTGTCTTCGGCGCCAGCAACTGGTAGTCGGTAAGGACCACATCGGTGCTCACGCGCTTGCTGCCGTCCTTGGCCTCGTAGGTGCTGTGCACCAGGCGCCCCTCCAGGAGCAGGCCGCTGCCCTTCCGCACTTGGGCGGCCATTCGCTCGGCCTGCTTGCCCCACACCACCACCGGGTGCCATTGCGTGTCCTCCTTCCATTCGCCCGCAGCGGCCTTGAAACGCTCGTTGGTGGCCAGCCGCAAGCGCAGCATGGCCGTGCCATTGCTGCCCACGTTCTTCAGTTCGGGGTCGTTCCCGACATGGCCAATGAGCTGCACCTTGTTCTTCATCGTCGTCATGGTTGTGACTTCTTGTTTCTGACCGGCTACTGAGCCAGCCTTCCGGGGACAAAAGGAGCCCTTGACCGAGGCGCGATCCGTGTGAAACCCGCTTACAGGCGTTCATCTGCGTTTGCCCGCATTTGTTTTACGGTTGAAGCGCCCTGCGGCATCTCTCTCCGCAACGGCCTGCGCTCTACATTCGCCACGCAACGGAACAGGAACAAACCGAATCAGCAAGGACCATGAGCGGAACGACCAATAAGATCCTGGTGCCCACCGACTTCACCAAGGTGGCCGACAATGCCATGGCCCATGCCATGCGGCTGGCCAAGCACACGGGCGCCGAGGTTTACCTCCTGCACGTGGTGGCCAATCAGGATGAGACGGAGGTGACACGGCGCAAGCTGGAAATGGAGCAGGAGCGTGCCCAGGCCATGGAAGCAGGCGTTCGCGTGCATAAGCTGGTTCGCGTCGGCTCCATCTATGACGACATCGGCGATGCGGCGGCCGAGATCAGCGCCAACCTGATCGTGATGGGCACCCACGGCATGCGCGGCATGCAGTTCATCACCGGCAGCCGCGCCCTGCGCGTGATCACCAGCAGCAGCGTGCCCTTCGTGGTGGTGCAGGAACGCCCCATCAAGGAGGGCGGCTACGACAGCATCGTGGTTCCGCTTGACCTGCATAAGGAGACCCGCCAGAAGCTGACCTTGGTGGCCGAGATGGCGCGCACCTTCAACAGCAAGGTGCACTTGGTTGTGCCGCGCGAGGACGACGAGTTCCTGCATAAGCAGTTGCAGAATCACATCAAGTTCGCCAACCAGTACCTCGATGAGCGCGGCATCAAGCATGATGCGGTGATCACGGCCGAGGACAGCGGCGATTTCGTGCAGGCGGTGATCAAGCACGCCGTGAGCGTGGATGCCGACCTGATCACGATCATGAACCTGTCGCAGGGCAACATCTTCGGCGTGCTGGGGGTGCCCTACGAGCAGGAAGTCATCACCAATGAGGCGCAGATCCCGGTGATGTGCATGAACCCGCGCGAGACGGGCACCGGCGGAGGCTGGAGCTTTCAGTAGGCGATCAGGCCCGCAGGCCGATCACCAGGATGTCGTCCACCTGCTCATGCGCGCCGCGCCACGCGTTGAAGGCATCGTGCAGCATGCGGCGCTGGCGGTCCGGGGCGTGCCCGCTCACCTCGACCAATAGTTCGCGGAAACGGCGGTAGAGGAATTTCTTGCCCTTGGGCCCGCCGAACTGATCGGCGTAACCATCGGAGAAGGCGTACACCATGTCGCCTTGGCGCAGCTCGATGCGGTGCTCCAGGAAGTCCTTCGCGCCGAACTCATTGCTGCCGATGGCGGCCTTGTTGGGGGCGAAAGCCATGGTCTCGCCATCGCGCACCACGTAGAGCGGGCAATTGGCGCCGGCGTAGTCGAGGACCCGACTCTGCGGATCGTAGCTGCAGAGCGCCAGGTCCATGCCGTCGCGGATCAAGTGCTGCTCGCGGTCCTTGTGCAGCGCGTCGAAGGCGATGCGGTTGAGTTCGCCCAGCACTTCGGCCGGCTTGAAAAGGCCGCGCTCCTTGGCGGCCTGGTTGAGACCATTGTGGCCGATGAGGCTCATGAAGGCGCCCGGCACGCCATGGCCGGTGCAGTCAACGGCGGCGAACAGCACGCGGTCGCCCACGCGCTCCATCCAGTAGAAGTCGCCGCTCACGATGTCCTTGGGCCGGTAATACACGAAGGCATCGGGAAGCAGCTCCTTGATGCGGCGATCGGGCGGAAGGATGGAGTCCTGCAGCCGCTTGGCGTAGCGGATGCTGTCGGTGACGTTCTTGTAGAGCTCCACCACTTTGCGGCTCTGGCGCTCCACCTCTTCCTTCTGCCGCACCACCTCCTCGGTACGCTCGGCCACCTTCATCTCCAGCACGCGCTCGCGCTGGCCGAGCTCGTCGCGCATCTTCAGCAGGGCGTGGCCCAGCACGTCCTCCTCGCTCAGGGGCTGGTACTCGGCGTTGAATTCGCCGGCGGCCACGGCATGGGAGAAGTCGGTGGTGCGCCGAAGCCCTTCCACCAATGCGGTGAGGGCGCGGCTCATGTCGCCCACTTCATCGTTGGTGACGCGCACGCGCGTGCGGGGGAACACGCCGCGGCCCAGGCTGAGCAGGATGGAGCGCAGGCGTTGCACCGGCACCACGATGCCACGGATGATGAGCACCGCCACGGCGATGCCCACCACCACGAGCGCGAGGCCCATGTAGAGCACGAAGAACTTCAGTGAGTCGAAGCTGCGGATCATGCCGCCGCCGAGCTCGCGACGCTTGTCCTCGTGGAGTTTCAGCAGCCGGTCCAGCTCGGCGAGCACCTTGTTGGTCTGCTGGTCGATGGGCCCGTCCTCCTCGGCGAGGCCGGTGCGCTCCATGTGCGTGAAGGGGTCATTGTAGCTCTCCAGCGAGGGCAGCATCTCCTTGACCTGGTCATGCAGCTTCAGGAGCTCATTGAGCTGCGCGTGCACCTGGGTGAGGATGGCCACTTCATCCTGCGACCAGTGGCCCATCAGGGTGTCGATCTGGTCGAGGGCGGCGGGGATGCGCTGGGTGGTGATCTCCACCAAGGTGGTCTTCTCCGGGGCATCGGCGCGGCTCTCGATGAGCGCCCAGTGCTTGATGAGCATGTGCGAGCGCACCGTGAGGTTGCGCAGGCCCACGAGCGCATCCACCGAGGGCGAGCACACCTCGTTGATCTCCGCGTTGATCTCGCGGCTGCGCTCCAGGCTGCGGTTGGTGAGCAGCACCACGAGCAGGGCGAAGAAGATGAAGAGCCCGAAGCCCAGGCCGACTTTCCGTCCGATGGTGATGCGCATGGCCATCGCGCTCAGCGGTCCTCTTGTGGCGGGAGCGCCTCGTAGAGCTGGCGGAACTTCTCCGAGTTCATCTCGTCCTGCAGGCTGTAGTAGATGCCCTCGAGGCCCAGGATCGTCTCGCGCCGGCCGGGGTTCATGTCGTGCGCCTTCAGCATGAAGGGCAGGGCCAGCTGGAAGTACTCGCGGGCCACTTCCTGCACCTGCTGCATGGTGATGATGTCGGCCTCGGCCTGCAGCGCGCGGATGCGGTACACGCCCATGTTGTAGAAGAGCGTGGCCAGGTTGTAGTTGGCGCCGTAGTTCTCGGGGTCGATGCGCAGCACGCCGCGGTAGGTGTCGGTGGCCTTCTCGAACCATTCGGTGCGCGTGCGGTCCTCGTTGAAGCGCCGGGTGTAGAGCGTGCCGAGCGCATTGGCGAACTCGGCCTGGCGGGCGCGCATGTCGGCCGTGGGGTTGAGCAGGAGCACGCTCTCGCGATAGGTGTCGTAGAGCGTCACGGCGCGGGTGTCCTGCCCTTCTGCCAGGGCCTTGGCGGCTTCGTTGTAGCAGGATCGCGAGAGGAACTCGTAGGCCTGCACGGCATTGTCGCGGTAGGTGCTGTCCTTGTCGATGCGCAGGGTGCGGTGCAGGCTGGCCAGCGCGGTGTCGCGCGCCGCATCGCCCTCGGCGGTGCCGGCCTTCGCCTTGTACAGGTCCTTGTACACGAAGCCCCGCAGGAGCCAGGCCTCCGCATTTCCACCATGCTGCTCCGACCCCACGGCCTTGTCCACCATTTCGCGCGCGCCTTGCAGGTCGCCCGCCTGGTACTTGCGCAAGGCCTCCACCAGCGGGTCCTGCGCGCGCAGCGCAAGCGCCGGGAGGGCGAGCAGCAGCAAGAGGAGGGCGCGGGGCTTCATGGTCATTCCTGCACGCGGTGCGCGAGGTTCTTGAGGGTGAGGCCGACCACCAGTCCGTGCGTCTTGGCGTTGGCCATGCTCAGCTCGTACTTCAGCATATTCTCCACCTTCACGAAGTTCACCACCGCGCCATCCTCCAGCGCGCCGGCGTACTCGGTGACCACCATGGTGGGCTTGCCGTGGTTGCGCTTGTAGATCTCGGGCAGCAGTCCCAGTTCGCTCTTGCCCACGAACAGGATGTGGCAGCGCTCCACCTCGGCCGTGCGCGGCAGTTTGCGCACCTCGATGGGCTGCTTGCCGATGGTGCGCGTGCTGTACTGCTTGATGAGCTCCTGGTACAGGTTGGCGCCGCCCAGCACGCCCACGATGAAGTTGCCCTGCCGCATGCCCTCGTCCTTCCACTCCACCAGCTTGGCGATGTTGTAGATGTAGTTGGCCTGCAGGATCGAGGTGGTGTCCTTCTCCGAGTCGCGCGGCTGCTGCGTGGCGCTGCATAGCAGCAGGGGCAGCAGCAGCCCGAGCCTCCAGAACGGCAGTTCAGCCGATGCCCTTCGCATAGATTTGGTCGCGCTCTTGTCCGATCCCATGCCGAGTACCCCCGCCCCGTTGCAAAGTATCCGCCGCGCGCGCCTCGCCCCGGCGCTGCTCCTCGCGGTCTGTCAACACGTTTCTGTTGACGCATCGGCCCAGAGCGCGATGCAGTCGGCCTTCGACCGCGCAGCGCAGACCGATGCCATGGGCTATCGCTGGCTGCGTTGGAGCTCCGAGCGCATCGGCCACCGCCTCACCGGCAGCCCGCAGGGCGAGCAGGCCCAGGCCGCGGCCGACAGCCTCTTCCGTCTGGGCGGCCTGCCCGTGGTGAAGCGCTTCCCCTTCACCGCGCAGGCCTGGTCGCGCGGCAGCGTGCAGCTCACCGTGGGCGATGGCGAGGGCTTCCTGCATGTGCAGGCCGTGGCGCTCGCCAACACGCCGCTGGAGGCTTCGGTGGAAGCACCGCTGATCGACGCGCGCAACGGACTTCCAACGGACCTCGACAGCCTCGGCGACCGCATCAGGGGCGCGGCGCTGCTGGTGAACATCGGGCTGGTGGCCGCCACCGAGGGAGAGCGGAACCTGCACCGGAGCGAGAAGGCCAAACTGGCCATGGACCGTGGCGCGGCCGCGCTGGTCTTCGTGAATCAGGCCGAAGGGCATGTGCTGCTCACCGGCACGGCGTCCATCGATGGCGCGCTGATCCCCGTGCCAGCGGCTTGCATCGCCACGGAGGATGGCACTGCGCTGCGCGAGCGTCTCCGCGCGGGTCAAGCGCTCACTGCGCGCTTGGGCATGCGCAACACCAGCGCCGTGGTCACGGCCAGCAACATCATTGCGGAGATCCCCGGAACGAAGAAGCCCGATGAGGTGCTTGTGATCGGCGGCCACCTCGATAGCTGGGACCTGGCCACGGGCGCCACCGACAATGGATTAGGCTCCTTCTCCATCCTCGACATGGCGCGGGCCATGGCCGCGATGCCCTTCAAGCCGGAGCGCACCATCCGTTTCGTGCTCTTCATGGGCGAAGAGCAGGGGCTGCTGGGCTCGCGCGCGCTGGTCGAAGCGTACCGCGCCACAGGCGAGCTGAACCGCGTGAAGTGCATGATCAACCTGGACATGAGCGGGCACCCGCAAGGGTTCGGAGTGGGCGGGCCGCAGGGATGGGGGGATCTGCTGAAGCGCGCGTCGGATTCGATCCGCGCCGTCGACAGCGCGGCATTCGCGGGACGCGTGAGCGAAGAGGTGTGGCTGCACAGCGACCACCAGCCCTTCCTTATGGCGGGCGTGCCGGTGATCTATCCGCTCAGCGATCTGGGCAAGCATGTCTATGGCTGCTACCACAGCAGTTGTGACGACTTGCACCTGGTGGATCCGCAGGCCATGGTGGACAACGTGCGCTTCGTGGGCGCGTTGGCCTACCTGCTCGCGGCAGAGGAAGCGCTGCCGCCGCATTTCACCGAAGGAGCCTTGAAGCAGCGGCTCATCGATTCCGGCCTGGAGCAACCGTTGCGCATCGGCGGCGATTGGCCCTGGCCATGAACGACGAGGGCGCTGAATGCTCAGCGCCCTCGTGCGAATCGCTCTGCGTGGATCACTGTCCGCCCCTGGCGTTGCCGCCCTGCGCGCCTTTCATCCCTTCGAGGTCGCGGTCGAAGAGGTAAAGGCCGCCTTTGTCGTTGCCGATCAGGTTCAGCTTGTCGATGAGCGTGCGCGCCAGCGCCTCTTCCTCGATCTGCTCGCCCACGTACCACTGCATGAAGTTGTGCGTGGTGTAGTCCTTCTCTTTCAGGCAGAGGTCCACCACGCCGTTGATCTCGTTGGTCACGATGGTCTCGTGATCGAGCAGGGCCTGGAACACATCGGTGATGGCCTTGTACTTGGTGCCGGGCTGCTTCAGCGCGGGCACCACGGCACGGCCGCCGCGCTCGTTGATGAACTTGATGAGCTTGAGCATGTGCAGGCGCTCCTCATCGCTGTGGCGGTAGAGGAAGGCGGCGGTCCCTTGAAGGCCCTGGTTCTCGGCCCACGAGGCCATGGCGAGGTAGGCTTGGCTGCTGGCGGCCTCCACGGCCACCTGGCCGTTGAGGGCCGCTTCGATCTTCTTGCTGAGCATGATGCTGGTTGTTGAGGCCATCCGCTTCGCGCGAACGGGGCTGCGAAACTAAGGCCCTTCAGTGGGCTGTTGCGCGCTCGCGACCTCAGCTCAGCCGCCGAAGAGTTCGGGATCCCCTTGCTCATACGCCTCATCCACCGCCAGCATGCTCGCGGGCTGCTCGCGCGCGGCCACGGCCAATCGGTCGCACAGCTCGTTCTGCTCGTGGCCATTGTGCCCGCGGATCCAGTGGAAGCGCACCTTGTGCTTGCGGTACCCCTGGAGGAAGCGCTTCCAGAGATCGGGGTTCTTCTTCTTGGCGAAGCCCTTCTTCTCCCAATCGAAGACCCAGCCCTTCTCCACCGAATCGACCACGTACTTGCTGTCGCTCACCACCGTCACTTCCGTGCCGGGGCTCTTGAGCGCTTCCAGGCCCACGATCACCGCCAGCAGCTCCATGCGGTTGTTGGTGGTCATGCGGTATCCGCCCCAGAGCTCCTTGCGGTGCTGGCCGCTCTCCAGCACCACGCCATAGCCGCCGGGCCCCGGATTGCCGCTGGCCGCGCCGTCGGAGTAAATGGTCACGCTCATGGCACGTGCGGGAAGAGGTAGGGGATGTTGCCGGCGAAGAGCTTCACGCTGATGGCGAGCAGGATGATGCCGAAGGCCTTCTTGATCACGATGAGGCCCACGCGGCCCAGCAGGCGCTCGATGCGGTTGGTAAGGAGAAGCACGAGCACCACGGGAATCATGTTGAGGAGGATGGCCACCAGGATGTTGGGGCGGTCGAATTCGGCGCGCAAGGAGAGCACGGTGGTGATGGTGCCCGCGCCGGCGATCACCGGGAAGGCCAGCGGCACGATGCTGAAGACCTTGTGGTCGTCCTCGCCTTGGGTGAGGCCGGGAGCGCTGAGGTCCTCCTTGAAGAGGCGCACGCCCAGGATCATCTCCAGCGCCACGAAGAAGAGCACGAAAGCGCCCGCCACGGCGAAGCTGCGCACATCGATTCCGAGGACGTTGAGTATGGTCTCGCCCAGGTAGAGGAAGGTGATCATGATGCCCAGGCTCACCAGGGTGGCGCGGGCGGGGTAGATCTTGCCCGCTTTCTGGCGCACCTGCAGGATGAGCGGGATGCCGCCCACGATGTCGATCACCGCGAAAAGGATCAGGAAGGCCTTGCCGATCTGGGGGAGGTCGAACATCGGAGAGTCGCCCTGGCGCATCTGGCGGAGGCGGCGGGCCAAAGGTGCGGAGCGTCGCGTTAGCTTCGTGGCATGCGCGGATCAGCATGCGCTCTCTTGTTGCTGACGCTCACCGCGTGCAACCGCATCTTCGTTGGCCTTGGCGGCATTCATCCCTACGAGCGGAACGTCACCCAGCCGATGAAGGACCGCCTGGCCCAGCGTATGCGCATTGACTCGGCGGAGTACCTCATGCTCGCGCACTGCTACGCCTACCGCATCGAAGAGCGGCGTGGCAAGGAACCCGAGAAGCACACGCAGGCCAAGTACCAGCCGCTGCAGCTGCGCTGGTACAGCGCAGGGGGCCGTATGCAATGGCTGGTGCCCAACTGCGATGTGGGCGGCTTCCCCAACCTGCAATGGAGACATTTCGGCCTGCCGGACACCCTGTACCCGCAGCAACGCAGCCGCGCCTACGCCGACAGCGCGTGGACGGTGAGCGACGACCTCGCGTACATGCGGGAACGTTATTCCGGCCGTGTGCCGCAGATGGCGGATGGCACGAAAGGCCACCTGCTCGTTTACTGGACCTACTTCATGGGGCGGCAATCGGTGCGGCTCGCGCGGAACGTGGAGAAATGGCGGAGGCAGCACGGCGAGGGCATCAGCGTGCGCTATGTGAACGCCGATTCGCTGATGCTCGGGGTGGACAAGCCGGAGGTGGAATAGCCGCGCCCGCGTTCGCGAAAGCCACGGACTCTTGTTCGTGAAGCAACTCCTTCGGGCGTCAGTCGTTGAAAGCCCCCGCGCTATGTTCGTCGGCGCCAGGCCCGCCCGTGCTATTCAACAGCGTCCCTTTCGTGCTGCTCGCCCTGGCGACGCTGGCGCTCTATTACCTGCCTTTCATGCGCCGCTGGCAGCTGCACGTGCTCGTCGCGGCCAGCTTCGTCTTTTACGCGTGGAGCATGCCCTGGCTGCTCTTGCTGCTCATCGGCTCGGTGGCCATCAATGTATGGGCGAGTCATCGCGTGGTCTTCGGCGATCAGCGCTTGCGGCGCTTCCATGCCACGCTGGGCGTCGCGCTCAACCTGGCCGTCCTGGTCTTCTTCAAGTACAGTCCGCTCATCGGCCGGAGCTTCTTCGAGGGGAGCGGGCTCGGCGCATTCCTGGTGGCCATCCCGCTGCCTGTGGGCATCAGCTTCTTCACCTTCCAGGGCATCAGCCTGGTGGTCGATGCCCACAAGGGCCGCGAGGTGTCGGCGTACGCGAGCATCGTGGTGCGCGGCTTCACGCAGCATGCGCTGCGCATCACCACCTTCATCAGCTTCTTCGCGCAGCTGGTGGCCGGCCCGGTGGTGAAGGCGCACGACTTCCTCCCGCAGGTGAAGGAGAAGCGCTGGGCGGAGATCGACTGGAACGCGGTCTTCTCGCCGCTGGTGATCGGCTACTTCCTGAAGATGGTGGTGGCCGACAACCTGAAGGATCAGACCTTCTGGATCGCCTTCCCCTATTTCACCGAGATCCACAGCCTCACGCTGCTTGCCCTGCTCTTCGGCTACAGCATGCAGATCTTCGCCGACTTCGCGGGCTATTCGCTCATCGCCATCGGCCTGGGCCAGCTCTTCGGCTACCGCTTCTTCAACAACTTCGACTTCCCCTACATCAGCGCCAGCTTCAGTGAGTTCTGGAGGCGTTGGCACATCTCACTCAGCAGTTTCCTTCGCGAGTACCTCTACATACCGCTGGGCGGAAACCGCATGGGACCCGCGCGCACGTACCGCAACCTGATGCTCACCATGGTGCTGGGCGGGCTCTGGCACGGCGCCGCGTGGAGCTACGCCATCTGGGGCTTCTGGCACGGCCTCATGCTGGCGGCCGAGCGTCTCACCGCCGACCTGGGCTGGTCGCTGAAGGGCAAATTGCCCAAGGCCCTGCACATGCTCTTCATCTTCACGTGCGTCACGCTGGCGTGGCTGCTCTTCAAGCTGCCCGACTTCAGCCATGTGATCGGCTACCTGAAGGCAATCGCCTCGAACACGGGCGGTGGCGATCTGCAGCCCGTCCTGCTCTTCTTCGTGGCGCTCTTCTCCATTCCCGTGGTAGCCTATCACCTGCTCTACCTCTGGACGCGCGTGCCACGGCCCGCGATCGAGAAGGCCAGGCCCGTGCTCTACGGCATCATGCTCTTCCTCATCCTCGTGAACGCGGGCAGCGGCGCCTCCTTCATCTACTTCCAATTCTGAGCTGCGGCCATGATCAAGCGCTCGCTCATCGTCTTCGCTGCGCTGGCCGTGGGCTATTCGCTCTTTCTCCATTTCGCCACCGTGGACTGGGACACCACGCAGCATCTCGCGAACGGCAACCGCATCAAGGCCGAGCGATTCGCATTCGACGACGCGGCCGATGGCGGCACGGTGATCATCGGCTCCTCGCTCGCGTACCGGCTGGTGCTCGACAGCTTCCCACAAGGCACGGCCAATCTGGGCTTCGGCGGATTGAGCGTGTACGACGGCCTGGAGCTGATCCGCCGCTCGGGCCGCAAGCCGAAGCGCGTGCTGGTGGAGACCAACATCCTCTTCCGCGAGCCCGACCGCGCCTTCTTGAACGCGCTCTTCGAGCCTGGCCTTTACCAGTTGCGCGAGCGGCTCCCGCTGATGCGCGAGGAGAACCAGCCCAGCGGTGTGCTCTTCGGCTGGCTGAAGCAGTACTTCCTCGCGGGTCGCGCACCGGAGGACGCGAGCGACAGTCTCGCCGGCCCGAGCGCGGTGATGCTCGCGGAGCACCGGGCCAGATATGCCGAGATTCCTGCGGACAGCACCCAGGCCCGTTTCGCGGACATGCTGGCGAACGGAGCGCACGCTCTGGTGCAGCAAGGAGCGGAGGTGGTCTTCTTCGAGATGCCCATTGAAGCCGAGCTGGAGGAGAGCAAGCTGTCGGCACGGACGCGCTCGCTCGTGATGGAGCGCTTCCCATCGCATCTCTTCTTGCGCGCAGGGCCGGATGGCTGGCGCACCTCAGACGGCCTGCACCTCGCCAAGCCCGATGCGGCGCGGTACAGCGGCTGGCTGGCAAGGGCGGTCGAAGCGCGCTGATCCCGTTGAGGCCCGCACGGTGATGGATGCCACGGGCAATGAGGAGGCCCTGGACCGAGATGCCGGATGGGACGCTGTGAGCGCGCGCGGTTACCTTGTTCCCGAATGAAGAAGATCAATGACACCACGATCGCGCTGCTGATCGATGGCGATAACGCGGCGCCCAAGCGGCTGGCCGCGATCCTGGAGGAGGTGAGCGAGCAGGGCACCATCACCATACGCCGCATCTACGGCGACTGGACCACGCAAGGCATGAGCGGCTGGAAGGAGCTGTTGAACAGCAACGCCATCCAGCCTGTGCAGCAGTTCGCCTACACCAAGGGCAAGAACAGCACGGACAGCGCGCTGATCATCGATGCCATGGACATCCTGCACGGCCAGCTGGTGGATGCGTTCTGCATCGTGAGCAGCGACAGCGACTACACGCGGCTGGCCACGCGACTGCGCGAGAGCGGACTGTTCGTGATGGGCGTTGGCGAGAAGAAGACCCCGGATGCCTTCGTGAAGGCATGCGAGCGGTTCATCTACGTGGAGAATCTGGATGTGCAGGAATCCATTCCGACGGGTGCTTTGCAGAAAGAGCGCGCCAGGCGCGCGACCGCGGCCTCCAAGGCGCCTCTCGCCAGCCCCTCCCAGAACGGCGAGCTCATGCGCAAGCTCCGCAAGGCCTTCAACATCGCCAAAGGCGAGGAGGAGGAGGCTTCGCTCAGCCTCATCGGCCAAGCACTGCGTCGTTTGGACCCCGGTTTCGACCCGAGGAGCTTCGGCCATGCATCGCTCTCGTCGCTCGTGAATGCACTGAAGGACCAGTTGGACATTCGCCGCGAGGAGAAGGGGAACATGATGATGGTGCGATTCAAGTCCTATTGAGACGGCGGGTCAATGGTTCCACGGACTCCCGTAGTGACCGGTTGCGCGCACAGAGCCACGGAGGCACCGAGCGCGCCAGCTACGCTGGCTGTCCCGTATTTCTCCGTGCCTCTGTGTCTCCGTGTGACCCTCCGAGCGATCCAGCCTTTGGGCCGCCTTATCTATAGTTCGGGACATCTCCGCTTTGGTGGGCCGAGAGCGGGCCGTCTATCTTCGCGGCCCTTCAGAAGCCGCGATGGACAAGCGTTTCCCGCAATACGATGAGATCGACCTGCCCAAGGTCGCTGCGGAGGTGTTGAAGCAGTGGGAGGCCGAGGACACCTTCGGCAAGAGCCTGGAGCTGCGCAAGGACGCGCCGCCTTTCGTGTTCTACGAAGGCCCGCCAAGTGCCAATGGCCTGCCCGGCATCCACCACGTGATGGCGCGCGCCATCAAGGACATCTTCTGCCGCTACCAGACACAGAAGGGCCACCGTGTGGACCGCAAGGCCGGCTGGGACACGCACGGCCTGCCCATCGAGCTCGGCGTGGAGAAGGAACTCGGCATCACCAAGGAGGACATCGGCAAGAAGATCTCCATCGCGGAGTACAACGCCGCGTGCAAGAAAGCCGTGATGCGCTACACCGATGTGTGGAACGACCTGACGCGGCGCATCGGTTTCTGGCTCGACCTGGATGAACCGTACGTGACCTACCACACGAAGTACATCGAGAGCGTGTGGCATTTGCTGAAGAAGCTCTACGACGAGGACCTGCTCTACAAGGGCTACACGATCCAGCCGTATTCGCCCGCTGCGGGCACAGGCCTCTCGAGCCACGAGCTGAACCAGCCCGGCACCTACAAGCCGGTGAAGGACACGAGTGTGGTGGCGCAGTTCAAGGTGAAGCGCGATGCGAACAGCGAGTGGTTGTTCAACGATGCCTTCGGTGAGGTCTTCATCCTCGCTTGGACGACCACACCGTGGACGCTCCCCAGCAACTGCGCGCTCACTGTGGGGCCGAAGCTGGACTATGTGCGCGTGAAGACCTTCAATCCTTACACGCACGAACCGCAGACGTTGGTGCTGGCGAAGGCCAGACTCAGCGCGTACTTCAACGAGAAGAGCAAGGACGATTCGTTAGATGAGCACAAGAAGGACGGCAAGAACATCCCTTGGTCGGTCGATGGTGAATTCTATGGTCACCAACTGGAAGGCGTGCGCTATGAGCAGCTGCTCCCCTACGCCACACCCGAAGGCGGCGATGCCTTCAAGGTGATCGGCGGCGATTTCGTGACCACGGCGGATGGAACCGGCGTGGTACACACGGCGCCCAGCTTCGGCGCGGATGACCAACGCGTGGCGCGCCAGCACAACGTCGGCTCGCTTACGCTGGTGGATCTGCGTGGGCGCTTCAAACCTGAAGTGACAGACTTCGCCGGCGAGTACGTGAAGGCCGAGTACTACACGCCCGAGGAACTCGCCGCCGAAGCCAAGAAGCAGGGCCGCGACAAGTACCTCAGCGTGGACGAGCGCATCGCCATCAAGCTGAAGACCGAGGGACGCGCCTTCAAGGTGGAGAAGTACGAGCACAACTATCCGCATTGCTGGCGCACCGACAAGCCCGTGCTCTATTATCCGCTCGATAGCTGGTTCGTACGCGTGACCGCGAAGAAGGACCGACTGATCGCGTTGAACAGGACGATCAACTGGAAGCCGGAGAGCACCGGCACCGGCCGCTTCGGCAACTGGCTGGAGAACCTGCAGGACTGGAACCTCAGCCGCAGCCGCTACTGGGGCATTCCGTTGCCCATCTGGCGCACGGCCGATGGCGATGAGGAGTTGTGCATCGGCTCGCTCAAGCAACTGAAGGAAGAGATCGCCAAGGCCGTGGAAGCCGGCGTGACGAAGGAAGATCCATACGCGTCGTTCAGGCCCGGGGACATGAGCGATTCGAATTACGATACCGTGGATCTGCACCGTCCCTTCGTGGACAACATCGTGCTCGTATCGCCCGGCGGCAAGCCGATGACCCGCGAGACCGATCTGATTGACGTGTGGTTCGATAGCGGCGCGATGCCGTACGCGCAGTGGCATTACCCCTTCGAGAACGAGGCCACCTTCAAGGAAACGTTCCCCGCCAATTTCATCGCCGAAGGCGTGGACCAAACGCGCGGTTGGTTCTACACGCTGCACGCCATCGCCACGCTGACGCAGGATTCCGTGGCCTACAGGACCGTGGTGAGCAATGGCCTCGTGCTCGACAAGGTGGGCCAGAAAATGAGCAAGCGCTTGGGCAATGCGGTGGATCCATTCAAGACGCTGGACCAGTACGGCGCCGATGCCGTGCGCTGGTACATGATCAGCAACGCCTCGCCGTGGGACAACCTGAAGTTTGACGCCGAAGGCATCACCGAGGTGCAGCGCAAGTTCTTCCGCGCGCTCTTCAACTCCTACAGCTTCTTCGCGCTGTACGCCAACATCGATGGCTTCGACGGAACGGGTGAACCAGCGTTGACCGAGAGCGATCATTGGATCCTCTCGCGCCTCAACAGCGTGATCAAGCTGGCCGACGCGAACTACGCCGACTATGAGCCGACCATCGCCGCGCGCGCCATCCAGGATTTCGTGGTGGAGGACCTGAGCAACTGGTACGTGCGCCTCAACCGACGCCGCTTCTGGAAAAGCGAGCTGGGCGCCGACAAGAATGCGGCATTCCAAACACTGCATCGCTGCCTGGAAGTGATCGCGATGCTCAGCGCGCCCATCGCGCCTTTCTTCAGTGATCGACTCCATCGCGACCTGAAGGGCACGTCCGTGCACTTGAGCGATTGGCCGAAGCACGATGAGAAGCTGATCGACACCGAACTCGAGCAACGCACAGCGCTCGCACAGAAGCTGACATCGCTCGTACTGAGCATCCGGAAAAAGGAGGGCCATCGTGTACGCCAGCCCTTGCAGAAGATGCTGGTGCCCGTCGCGGACAGCGCGATGCGCGCGCGTCTTGATGCGATCCGCGATCTGGTGTTGAGCGAGGTGAACGTGAAGGAGCTCGTGATCCTGGACGCCAGCGCGAGCAAGCTCACCAGGAAGATCAAGCCCATCTTCCCGAAGCTCGGCGCGCGCATGGGCAAATTGATGAAGAGCGTGGCGGCTGCCGTGCAAGCATTCGATCAAGCGCGGATCGCCGAGTTGGAGACGAAGGGCAGCATGAAGCTCACGGTCGAAGGGCAGGAGGTGGAATTGCTGCGCGATGATGTGGAGATCACGGCCGATAACGTGCCGGGCCTGAGCGTGGCCAGCGACGGCGTGCTCACCGCGGCGCTCGACATCACGCTTTCCGAAGCGCTCGTTCAAGAAGGCATTGCACGCGAGCTGGTCAGCCGCATCCAGACCCTGCGCAAGGAGAGCGGCTTTGAGGTCACTGACCGCGTGCGCCTGCACATCCTGCCCGGCGCCGATGAGCGCGTGGCGCAGGCCATCCGCAGCCATGCCGCGTACATCCTCTCCGAGACCCTGGCCGTAACACCTGAGGACCAAGTGCTTGTAAGCGCCTTCCCAGCGGGCAGCGCGGGCGTGCACGAGGTGGAGATCGACGAGACGCTTCGATGCGCGCTGAGCCTAGAGCGGTCGGCCAATTGAGAGAAGTGCCCGTCTATATTTGCGGACCTTTTACAAAACCCCTGTCGTCATGGCCAAGAAACCCGCGAAGAAGCCGGCCAAGCCCGTAGCCAAGAAGGCCACGAAGCCTGCCGCGAAGAAGCCTGCTGCGAAGCCCGCCAAGGCCAGCAAGCCCGTCGCGAAGCCGAAGGCCAAGACGAAACCCGTGAAAGCCGTTAAGCCTGTAGCCAAGAAGCCGACCCCGGCAGGCAAGCCCGCAGCCGCGAGCAAACCCGTCGCGAAGCCCCAGCCCAAACCCGCTGTGAAGCCCGCCGCGAAACCAGCGCCGAAGCCTGTGGCTAAAAAGCCGGAAGCGAAGCCAGCCCCCAAGCCGCAACCGAAGGCGGCAGCGAAACTCGCTCCCGCGCCGAAGCCTGCGCCCGCAACGGCCAAACCAGCACCTAAACCGGCCCCCGTGGCCGCCCCGAAACCCGTGAAGAAGGAATCGAAGAAGGAACCGAAGGAACCGAAAGCCCCCGCAGCACCGTTGGTGACGCAAGTAAGCGCGCCCATGCGCCCCGTTACGCCGCCCGTGGTGAAGAAGCAAGTGAGCACTTTGGAGAGCGCCGACAAAGCGCGCTACAACGACGACGAGCTCGATGAGTTCAAGGAGATCATCATGCACAAGCTCGATGAGGCCCGGCGCGATTACGACCTTCTGAAGCAGACGCTCGCGAACACCGACAACAACGGCACCGACGACACCAGCCCCTCGTTCAAGATGATCGAGGATGGCAGCGAGACGCTGAGCCGCGAGGAGACCGCGCAGCTCGCCGGCCGCCAGGAGAAGTTCATCAAGCACCTGGAGGACGCGCTGCTGCGCATCCGCAACAAGACCTACGGCATCTGCCGCGTCACCGGCCGCTTGATCAGCAAAGAGCGTTTGCGCCTGGTGCCGCACGCCACCCTGAGCATCGAGGCCAAGCAGCAGATGGGCAGCTAGGCCCAGGCACGCATCCGTTGATCACGTGAAGCGCGCCGTCGCCATCATCCTGCTCGTGCTCTTGGCCGATCAGGCGCTGAAGGTGTGGGTGAAGCTCACGTTCGCGATCGGGCAGCACTTGCCCGAGGACCCCAACGGCTGGTACTTCCTGCACTTCATCGAGAACGAGGGCATGGCCTTCGGCATGAAGCTCGGCGGCGAGTATGGCAAGCTCGCGCTCACCTGGCTGCGCATCGTGGCGGTGATCGGCATCGGCTACGCGCTGCGCCGCATGATCGCGCACGGCGCCTCGCGGCTGCAGGCATTGAGCGTGTCGCTGGTCCTCGCTGGCGCGCTGGGCAACATCATCGACAGCACCTTTTACGGCTTGCTCTTCAGCGCCAGCACGCCGTACCAGGTGGCCACACTCCTCCCGGCGGAGGGCGGCTACGCAGGGCTCTTCCACGGTGCCGTGGTGGACATGTTCCATTTCCCGATCTGGCGCGGGAACCTGCCTGCCTGGGTGCCGTGGATCGGTGGCGACTACTTCGAGTTCTTCCAGCCGGTGTTCAACATCGCCGACGCGTCCATCTCCATCGGCATCGCGCTCTTCATCCTGGCCCATCGGCGCGGGTCGCGCGCGCAGCACGCCGCTGCGCCGCAGGAGCCCGCCGAAGCGCCCACGGCCGGCGCGGGCGATCAGGGGTGAGCGCGCTCACGACCTCTGCGAGCACGGCTCGAGGCGCGTGCCATGCCCGGCGATGAAGCTCGCCGATGCGCGCGGGGGCTGGTCGGCGTGGCGTTCGAGGCTCCTCCTGGCCAATCACAAGCGCCGCCAGATGGAGAAGGATCGGCACGCCATCCACGTCACGCTTGCGCATTCGGCGGATCGAGGGTTGTGGCTGACGGCGGCACCATGGCCCGACGCTCATCCCCACGAATAACCACTCATCACACCAGAAACGTTTCCTGTAGCATTGCGTTTCCTCCGTGTACTACGTTTGCGCCCCGCTTGTCGAAGGCAGGCTGAATCCGTCAGGCAGCGATGGGCCCGAAGAAGAAAGAGATCCTGGAGCAGGCCCTGAGGCTCTTCATGCGCCTGGGCATCAAGAGCATGACCATGGACGACGTGGCCACGCACCTGCACATCAGCAAGAAGACGCTCTACGAGCACTTCAGCGACAAGAACGACCTGGTGGAGCAGGTGGTGGCCAGTGTGTGCGGCTTCCATCGCGACGCCATCAACGCCATCTGCACGCGCGGCCTCAACGCCATCGACGAGAACGAGGAGATCACCAAGTTCATCGTGGGCCAGATCGGCAACATGCACCCCAGCGTGCAGTTCGATCTGCAGAAGTACCACCCCAAGGCGTGGACGATCATGGAGCAGCGTGAGCGCGAGGACGTGTACAGCTGTGTGAGCAAGAACCTGCGCAAGGGCATCGGGCAGGGGCTCTACCGCGGCGACCTGGACGTGGAGGTGATCACACGGCTCTACATCGCCCGCATCGATTCCACCTGGGACGGCCGGGTCTTCCCCCCCGACCAATTCAACCTGAGCGACGCGCTGTGGAAGCACTTCGAGTACCACATCCGCGGCATCGCCAGCAAGAAGGGCGTGACCTATTTGGAGAAGAAAGCGAAGAAAGAGCGCAACGCATGAAGAAGACCGTCATCGCCCTATGCAGCCTTGCGCTCAGCGCAGGCTCGCACGCGCAAGGCCCCGTGAGCCTGAGCCTGCAGCAGGCCCTGGACATGGCCGCGCAGCAGAGTTACGCCGTGCAGGCCAGCGAGCTGGAAGCCGAGAAGATGCGGCACCGCGTGAAGGAGATCACCGCCATCGGCCTGCCGCAGATCAACGGCGAGGGCGGCATGAGCAACTTCATCGACGTGCCCACGAGCCTGGTGCCCAACTTCTTCACGCCGCCCGGGCCTGGCGTGCCGGAGTACTACCCCGCGAGCTTCGCCGTGCCCTGGAACGTCACCGGCGGCGTCACGCTCTCGCAGCTGCTCTTCGACGGCAGTTACCTCGTGGGCCTGCAGGCCACCAAGGGCCTCGCCGAGCAGAGCCGCATCGAATTGGAGAAGTCGCGCGCCGATGCGCGCAACCAGGCCGCCAAGGCCTACTTCGGCGCGTTGGCCGCCGCAGAGGGCGCGCGCCTCGCCGCGGAAGGCGTGCCCCTGCTGGAGCGCACCTTGCGCGAGGCCGAGGCCATGAAGGCCGCGGGCTTCATCGAGCAGACCGATGTGGACCGCATCCAGATCCAGCTGGAGCAGGCGCGTGCGCAGCAGCGCAGCTTCGCGCAGCAGGCCGATGTGGCGCGCATGCTGCTGGCCCTCACGCTGGGCATCCCGCAAGGCACCCCCCTCATGCTCACGGATAAGCTGGAGGGCATCCTCAATGATCCGAACGAGACGGCCTTGAGCGAGACCGGCTTCGATGCCGGCACGCACGTGGAGGTGAAACTGGCCAACACGCTGCTGCATCTGCAGCTCCTGAACGTGCGCAATGAGAAGATGAAGCAGGCGCCGTCGTTGGGCGGCTACTTCGTGCACCAGCAGGTGTGGAACGGGCCGGACTTCGACCCCGGCGGCCTTTACGGTTTCTATCCCACCACGCAATGGGGGCTGAAGCTCACCGTGCCCATCTTCAGCAGCGGCAGCCGCTACCACAAGGTGAAGCAGGCGAAGCACGCGCTGGAGCAGGTGGAGGTGAACCGCACGGCCACCGAGCAGCGCCTCATCGCCCAGTCGGAGCAGGCCCGAAGCAACGCGCGCACCGCGGCCGACAACATGCGCACCAGCGAGCGCAGCATGACCCTGGCCAAGGGCATCTTCGACCGCACCAGCATCAAGTTCACCAACGGCAGCGCGGCCAGCTTCGAGCTCACGCAGGAGCAGGGCAACTACCTGGTGGCCCAGCAAGCCTATATCCAGCGCTTGGTGGAACTGCTCATGGCGCGCGCCGACCTGCGCAAAGCCCTCGACCTGTACTGAAGGCGCCCGTCAATAGACACAAGGCACAAGACACAAGACAGAAGGATCAAGATCCAAGACATGAACGTGATGAAGAACACGACCGCATACCTCGCCATCGCCGCGCTGCTCGCGGCCTGCAGCGCCGCAACACCCACCGACGACCTTGGGAAGAAGCGCGCCGAACTGGACAGCCTGAAGGCCAGTCATGCCGCCACCGGCGAGCTGATCAAGGAAGCGCAGGCCTGGCTCGCTGCCAACGACAGCAGCTTGCAGCGCGCCCTCACGAGCGTCACCGTGCACGACCTCGCGCTCGGCGCCTTCGCGCATGAAGTGCAGGTGCACGGCACCGTGAAGGCCGACCAGAACGCGCTGCTGCACACCACCCTGGGCGGCACCGTGCGCGCCATCCTGGTGAGGCCCGGCATGAACGTGCGCAAGGGCCAGCGCATCGTGGACATCGATACCGACGCGCTGAGCAAGCAGATCGACCAGCTCGAGGCGAACCTGACGCTCGCGAACGAGGTGTACGAGCGCCAGAGCAAATTGTGGGAGCAGAAGATCGGCAGCGAGATCCAGTACCTGCAGGCCAGGAGCAGCAAGGAATCGCTGGACGCGAGCATCGCCGCGCTGCGCGAGCAGTGGAACAGCGCGCAGATCATGGCGCCCTTCGATGGCGTGGTGGACGAGATCTTCCCAAACGTGGGCGACATGGCCAACCCGCTGATGCCAGTGGCGCGCGTGGTGGCCCTGGGCCGTGCGAGCATTGAATGCGATGTGGCCGAGGCCTACCTGAACAGCGTGAAGGGCGGTGATCCCGTGACCGTGCGCCTGAGCGGCACCGCGGATGAATTCACCGCCACGGTGGAGCATGTGGGCCAGTTCGTGAACCCCAACAACCGCACCTTCAAGGTCTCGCTGAAAGCGCCCGATGGCGTCAGGCTGCGCCCGAACCAGCTGGCCAGCGTGAGCATCCGCGACCTCGCGCAGGAAGGCGCCATCGTGCTGCCCAGCCGCATGGTGATGGAGAACAGCAAGGGCGAGAGCTACGTGTTCGTGCTCGACGAGCGCAACGGCACGGGCGTGGCGCAGAAGCGCTTCGTGAAACCCTTGATGACCTATCGGGGCAATGTGATGGTGGCGCGCGACAGCACCGGTGGCCTGCAAGGGAACGAGCGCCTCATCGACGAGGGCGCGCGCCTGATCGTGGACCAGCAGCACGTGAGCGTGCGCAAGGGCGCCTGATCCCACCTCCGCATGGAAACGCAGAACATGGCACACAAGGACAAGGAGTTCAGCTGGAGCAGCTGGGCGGTGGACAACAAGGTCACCGTGCTGGTGGTCACCGTGCTCATCGCCCTCACCGGCCTCATGGCCTACCTGGCCATGCCCCGCGAGGCCTTCCCGGAGGTGATCACGCCGGAGATCTACGTGGGCACCGCCTACCCCGGCAACGCGCCCAACGACATGGAGAAGCTCATCACCCGTCCGCTGGAGAAGGAGATCAAGTCCATCAGCGGCGTCGATGAGATCAACAGCACCAGCGTGCAGGGCTACAGCAACATCCAGGTGAAGTTCAACTTCAACGTGACGCCCACCGAGGCGCTGCGCAAGGTGAAGGACGCCGTGGACAAGGCCATGGGCGACCCCGACTTCCCCAACGACCTGCCCGCGGAGCCGAACATCTTCGAGATGAACTTCAGCGAGCTCGTGCCCGTGATGTACATCAACCTCAGCGGCGACTACAGCCTGGAGCAGCTCAACGAATGGGCGGAGGAATTGGAGGACGCCATCGAGGACCAGCCCGGCGTGAGCAAGGTGGATATCCGCGGCGTGCCGAAGAAGGAGGTGCGCGTGGCCCTGGACCTGCACGCCATGGAGAGCCGCGAGGTGAGCTTCGATGACGTGGCCAACGCCATCCGCAGCGAGAACGTGAGCGTGAGCGGCGGCGAGGTGCTGATCGACGGCATGCGCCGCACCGTCACCGTCGATGGCCAGTTCACCGACATGGACCAGGTGCGCTCCATCATCGTGAAGCAGGAGAAGCTCGACATCGTGCGCATCGGCGAGATCGCCGATGTGGACTTCACCTACGAGGAGCCCAAGAGCTATGCCCGCGAATTCGGCAAGCCCGTGGTGATGCTCGATGTGCTGAAGCGCGCCGGCGAGAACCTCCTGGTGGTGAGCGACAGCGTGAATCACCTGCTCGCGCACATGAAGGCCACGCGCTTCCCCAGCGACCTCACCATCACCATCACCGGCGACCAGAGCGACCAGACCCGCACCCAGGTGGACGAGCTGGAGAACTCCATCATCTTCGGCGTGGTGCTGGTGGTGGGCGTGCTGCTCTTCTTCCTCGGCCTGCGCAACGCGCTCTTCGTGGGCCTCGCCATCCCGATGAGCATGCTGCTGAGCATCTTCCTGCTCAACATCTACGGCGTCACCCTCAACATGATGGTGCTCTTCAGCCTGGTGCTCGCCCTGGGCATGCTCGTGGACAACGGCATCGTGGTGATCGAGAACACCTACCGCCTCATGAGCGAGGGCTACTCGGCATCGCGCGCCGCGAAGGCCGGCATCGGCGAGGTGGCCTGGCCCATCATCGGCAGCACCGCCACCACCGTGGCCGTGTTCCTGCCGCTGCTCTTCTGGCCGGGCATCATGGGCGAGTTCATGAAGTTCCTGCCCATCACGCTCATGATCGTGCTCAGCAGCTCGCTCTTCGTGGGCATCATCATCAACCCGGTGCTGGCCGCGCTGTACATGAAGGTGAAGGAGCATGAGCCGACATCGCGCAAGTCGTGGCGCCTGGCTCTGCGCTTCCTGGCGCCCGGCCTCGTGCTCTCGCTCGCGGGCCATTTCGGCGGCAGTGTCGCCGTGTTCACCATCGGCAACATGCTCATCGCTGCAGGCCTGATGGTGCTGCTCAACCTCTACTGGCTCTTCCCGCAGACCAAGCGCTTCCAGGAGCGCACCTGGCCGAAGTTCGAGGAGTGGTACAAGCGCCGACTCGACCGCATCCTCACCGGCCGCAAGCCGCTGTGGTACCTCTTGGGCACATTCGGCCTGCTCATCTTCTCGTTCATGCTCATGGGCGTGTTCCCGCCCAAGGTGGAGTTCTTCCCCATCGGCGATCCGCAGTACGTGAACATCTACATCGAGGAGCCCATCGGCACCGACATCGCCAAGACCGACAGTATCGCGCGGGTGGTCGAGGGGCAGGTGCTCGCCATCCTCGACAAGCCCGGGTACAAGGACGGCACGGAGAACTTCCTCATCAGCAGCGTGATCGCGCAGGTGGGCGAGGGCACCAGCGACCCCGCGCAGGGCCCCAGCCTGCTGCCCACGCCGCACAAGGCGCGCATCCAGGTGAGCTTCGTGAAGTTCGCCGACCGCAAGGGCATCAGCAGCACCGCCGTGATGGACGAGCTGCGCAAGGGCATCGACCCGGTGCCCGGCGCGGTGGTGACCGTGGAGAAGAACGCTGACGGCCCGCCGCAGGGCAAGCCCGTGAACATCGAGATCCGCGGCGGCAGCATCGAGGAGATGATCGCCGAGGCCACGCGCCTGAAGAAGCACATCGATGAGCTCGGCGTGCGCGGCGTGGAGGAACTGAAGATCGACATCGAGCAGGGCAAGCCCGAGATGCCCCTGGAGGTGGACCGCAGCAAGGCGCGTCGCTTCAACGTGAGCACCTACGCCATCGGCGACGCCATCCGCACCGCGCTCTACGGCAAGGAGGTGAGCACCTTCAAGGAGGGCGAGGACGATTACGACGTGGTGCTGCGCCTGAAGGACGAGTACCGCTACGATGCCGATGCGCTCATGAACATGCGCGTCACTTTCCGCGACCAGACCAACGGACAGATCCGCCAGGTGCCCATCAGCGCCGTGGCCACTGCCGGCCGCACCAGCACCTTCAGCGCCGTGAAGCGCCAGGAGCTGGACCGCGTGGTGAGCGTGCAGAGCAACTTGCTCGTGGGCTATAACCCCACCGAGGTGGTGGGCCAGATCAAGGCCGGCCTGGCCAACTACGACAAGGACCCGCGCTACACCTATGTCTTCGCAGGGCAGATGGAGGAGCAGGCCAAGGAGATGAACTTCCTCAGCACCGCGCTGCTCATGGCCGTCTTCCTGGTCTTCCTCATCATCGTGCTGCAGTTCAACAGCGCCAGCAATCCCGCCATCATCATGACCAGCGTGCTCTTCTCGCTGATCGGCGTGCTCCTGGGCCTCATCATCTTCCGCATGGACTTCATCATCATGATGACCATGATCGGCCTGATCAGCCTGGCGGGCGTGGTGGTGAACAACGCCATCGTGCTCATCGACTTCATGAACCTGCTCATCAGCCGCCGCAAGGCCGAGCTGGGCATCGCCGAAGAGGGCCGCCTGCCGCGCGAGGAGCTGCGCCGTGCGGTGGTGGAGGCCGGTGCGCGCCGATTGCGCCCGGTGATCCTCACCGCCGTGACCACCGTGCTGGGCCTCCTCCCGCTGGCCATCGGCTTCAACATCAACTTCTTCACGCTCTTCACCCACCTCGATCCGCAGTTCAGCCTCGGCGGCGACAATACCGTGTTCTGGGGCCCCATGAGCTGGGCCGTGATCTTCGGCCTGAGCTTCGCCACCTTCCTAACCCTGGCCATTGTGCCCAGCATGTACCTGCTGCTCACCCGGTGGAAGTACAAGCGCGCGGAGAAGCGCGAGCGCCTGCGCGCAGCCGAGGACAAGACGGAACTCGGCAGTGCTGGCGCGGCACTGGCGTGAGGAACTGAATGCGATCGACCACGCGAAGGCCCCGGCAACGGGGCCTTTGCTCATTAATCGCTTGAGTCGGCCGGGAGGCCACGAGCGGATTAGGCTCAGACCAATCGACAAATGCGCCGCCCGTTCAGCCGTTCGTCTCGTCGGCCTTTAGTGGAAGCGGAACCGTGACATCGCCCTGTACCTCAATGACCGACTCGCCCACGAGGTTCAGGCCGTTGGTGCATGCGCAATGCGCCTTCACCGAGTACCGCCCTGTGCGAACCTGCGCGCTGAAGCAGGCCCGCTCCTCGTCCGCATCGAGCACGGTTGCAGCGGCTTTGCCATCGCCTTCGGGCGTCAAGGTCATAGCGGCACCGCGCAGCTCGGCTTGCATCTCTTCCACGTCCTGCGGATGCGCGCTCACCACCGAGGGGTCGAGGCTCAGGGCGATGGAGACCAAGGCCTGGCTCGCGGGTTTCGGCGGGGATGAGGGGTCCGAAGGCTTGTTGTCATACGGCAGCAGCACATCCTTGATGCGGTCGAGCATGCGCATGGCGCGCGCGCTGTAGAAGCCGAGGAGGAAGGACATGATGACCACGCCGGTGCTCGTCTCCAGCACGCCCTTGCTGCCGCCCTCCGCGATGTACTTGTAGCCGAAGACGACCACGATGCTCACAAAGGGCGAGAACACCAGCTTGGCCAGGTGGTTGGGCATCTCGCTCGCATCGAAGCCGCGCTCCGCGCCATCGGGCGTGTTACGATTCTCGATGGCGTTGCGCCGCCGCACGTCGTAGATGTTGTAGAGCAGGCTGCACAACGACCCGAAGAGCGTCCAGAACACCAGTTCCATCACAGCGGGCCAGCCGGTGAGCCAGAAGAAGCTGCGCACCTCGAAACGCGTGATGCTCACGTAGCTCAATGCATCCGCCGGGCGCAGCGCGTCCATCACCTTCAGCTTGGCATCGCGATCGTCATGCGCCCATTTGGGCAGACGCGTATCGAGGATGCCCACGAAGGCTTCGCGTGCTGGATGCCCGGCCATGAGCCTGGGCTGGCCCGCAGCAGCCGAGGTGTCAGTCACCTCCAGTACACGGCGCAGCAGGTCCACGTCCTCCTTCTCCAGCGAGACGCGCTCGCGGCCGGTGCCCGCGCGCGTGTTGTGGCCATGCAGTACGCCGTAGGTGATGGCCAATGCGATGAGCAATGAGCTCAGGATGATGACCCAGCGCCAGGTGAGTTTGGGCAACGCGTCGTTGATCACGGACGATGTCATTGGATGTAAGGCTTCGCCACCCATTCCTCACGGCTGGCATCGATGCGCACCCAGGGCATGGAGCCGTAGGCGGCGCTCTCGGCGAACCATTGCACGCGGTCGCCGCGCCGAAGCTTGCGCAGCACCGCGCCGCTGGTGGCGGGCCGGTCGCGCACGTTCAACGCGTCGGCATCAACGGCGCCGCTGCCCAGCGCAGGCCATGCCGCAGGCGCTGCTCCGGCCTGCAAGCCGGCAAGGGCCTGCTGCACCAGCGGGATGAAATGGGCCTGCGCCGCCTGCACGGTGTTGCCGCCGAAGAAGGCCGTGCCCGGGCAGCTCTTGGTGACGCCCGTGCCGTTGGTGCGCTTGCCGGTGTTGAGGTCGTACCAGTGATGGTACACGATGCTCTCCGTGCCCGGCACCAGGTTGAAGCGCTTGCACAGCAGCGCATTGGCCTGCACGATGATCTCCTTGTGGGCCGCCGTCATGGCATCCTCGCCCGTATCGAACCAGCCCACATGCTCCATGGCCATCGCGCCGGTGTTGGCACCGTAGATGGCGGCAGGCGTCTCCGCGAGCGGACGGCATACGGCGATGGTGCCATCGGGGAAGGTGGTGAGGTTCTGCCCGATGTCGCGCCACTTGCGCTGCTGCACGTGGCTGCGCTTCATGCTGCGCAGCAACGAGAAATGATTGTCGTTCTTGAAATGGGCGTAGCCGGGGATGTAGGTGTGGTGGTTCTGCAGCCGCACCACCGCGCGCGGCACGTGCGCGGTGGCCAGGTATCGCGCGAACTCGTCGCCGTTCATCAGGATGAATCCGTCTTCGGAGCGCATGGTGCGTCAGATGATGGGCTGCTGCCCGTGAAGGAGGTAGTCGTCGTTGTAGTACTTGCGGAGGAAGTCCATGCCGTTGCCCCAGAGCAGCTTGTCCACCCACACGGCCGGGTCCTGGCCGTAGCCGTGCAGCGTGTACAGCGCGCGTACTTCGGCATCGGGGCTGTTGAGGCTGGCGTTCCAGAAATCGATGAGGTCCTGGCGCAGGCGTGCCATGTCGCTGCTCTGCTTGTAGATGTCGATCGGATTGATCACGCCGTCGTAGTCCGTGCCGAGTGCCACATGGTTCCAGCCGCGCTCGCCCACCAGCGCCATGATGTGGAAGAGCTGCCGGAACACCACGCTCAGGTAGGCCGGACGCAGATCGGCGAGCAAGGGCTCCATCTGGCGGTTGATGCTCGCGAGCTGGTTGGCGAAGTCGGCCGCATTCACACGGCCCCAGGCATGGCGCTGCTTCAGCATGGTCCAGTCGTGCATTAGGCCGCGCATCGCCTTGCTGCGCGCGGTGAAGGTGTCCATGGTCACGCCGCCTTCGGGCGGGATCTCGCGTCCCATGATGCGGCGCTCGTCGATCATCAGGCCCATGATGCCATCGGTGGCCACCACGCGCTGGATCTCGTCGTCGAAGAGGTTGATCACGCCATCGTAGAAGTAGCGCGTGCTCACTTCCTCACCAGGGCGCAGATCGAAGTCCGCCCCCGGGTTGTTGTTGTGCGCGATGGTGTCCTGCAGGCTCCGGCGGCCGCTCACCGCGCTGTGACTCACCACGATGGGCACTTTGTCGCCCTGCTGCCTGCGCAGCACCAGGTGGGTGTAGTAGTCCACGCGCGCCTGCGGGCTCATGTGCTTGGTGTCGATGAGGATGCGGCGCACGGGCTGGCTGGTGGAGCTCTGGCGGCTCAGCAATTCATCCATCACCTCCTGTCCCCAGGTGCGCATGCCCAGGTCGAAATAGCGCACCCGCGCCTGGCCGGCCTCATCGTACACCCGGCCATCCTGCTTGCACAGCGCGTTGATGGAGGCCATCAGGCTGGGCGAGTGCCCGCAGAGGTGGTTGTAATAATGGTGCGCGAACGTGACGAAGAAGGGCGGCTGCGACCAAGTGGTCTTCACGCGCTCGATGTTCGTGCGCGTGGCCTGCACCCAGCGGCGCAGTTCGTGGCGGCGTGGCCCGTTGCCCACGCCGCGCAGGTGCACGTGCTCGGCGTCGTGGATGCTCCGGGGGTTGCCGCGCGCATCGAGCAGCAGGTCGCCGAAGGCGTGCGCGCCCTCCACGCTGTTCACGATGCAGATGGTGGCGGGGTCCTCGCGCAGCGCGGCCACGATGCCGTTGTAGTCCTTCACCAGGCGGAAGGCATTGCCTACGGCACTGATCCGTTGCGCGCGCTCCGCGCGTTCGGATGCCAGCAGGTTGCCGTACTCGCGGCAGAGCAGGGTGAACGGCGCGATGCGGTCCTCATTGATGGCCTCCAGCACGGCCACGTCGTGGCCCGTGAGGGTGGCCAGCTCGCGGTTGAAGATGACCGAAGTGAACCCTTTCTCCAGCGGGTACAACGCGTTCACCACCACGCGGAAGCCGCCCACCGTGGCCGCATCACCATGCAGCTGGCTGCTCTTCACGGCCTCACGGTCCAGCAGCGTGATCAAGCGGCTGAAGTCGGCGGGGTCCTTGAAGCGCTCGCGCCAGTGGTTGCTGTCGGGCAGGCGGCCATCGGCGCCGCTGCTGTTCGCGGGCTTGAAGCTGAAGTGGGCGTGGAGGTCGAGCAGAGGCATGGCTCAGAATGGCTTGTATGGGTCGAAGCCGTACGTGTCCTTGAACCACATCTCGTAGCGGGCGCGGACAACGCTGAGCGGTTCGCCGAGCGCCTCCTCGGTGACCTGATGGCTCGTGCGGAATCGGGTCCTGCCCTCCGCGTCGGTGGTCACCAGGCGTTGGTGCGCGCGCAGCACCGCAGCGAGCTTGCCTTCCTCCTGCAGGAAGAGCGCGAAGTGCTTGGCCACGGCGTAGTGCAGGGCCAGGATGCATTCCGGATCATCGTCGCGGCCCTCGAAGCGCTCCCAGCCCATGTCCACCAACGCATCGATCCGCGGTATGGCCTGGCTCACCTCGCGCAGGTGGCGTGCGTTCTGCAGGGCTTCAAGACGGTAGTTGTAGCCGTACGTCAGCTTGCCTTTCAATTTCCCCTCCTTCCATTCCGAGGCCTCCAGTACGCTGGCCACTCCTTCATCGAGCCAGGGCGGCAGGTCGCCGGAGTTGGTGCGCGCCAGCAGGTGGAAGAGCTCGTGGCGCGCGGTGGCCACGCTGCCCATGATTGAGCGCGTGAAGAGCGACATGTCGCCGGTGTGCGAATAGCCGAAGTACTCCTTGGGCAGCGCGAAGCCGTGGGAGGCCTTGCTCAATTCCGTCAGCGCCTTCGAGTCGTGCATGAGGCCTGCGATGATGTAATAGGGCGGCAGCTCGAAGCCGAATTCGCTCACGTAGTACTCGGCTGCGCGGCGCAGCTCATCGGCCACCTGGTCCTCCAGCAATTTGTCCTTGAGCCCTTTGGGCGCCACAAGGATGAAGGGGTCGTGCACCGCGATGCGGTACTTCTTCCCTAGTGCGCCGCGCAGCACGCGCATGCCCTCGGCGGTATCGGCGCGCTGCACCGGGATCAAGTTGCTCTTCAGGTCGTTGAGCTGCTCGGTGAGGCGCGGCTGGTCCGGGTGCAGCGGCTTCTTCTTGGTGCCGAAGCAATCGCCGAGCGGGCCCAGTTTGCCGCGCACGCTGCTGGGGTCGATCTCCAGCCGCAGATAGCGCGGGTCGAATGCAGGGCTTGCTGCGGCACTGCCGCCCGAGGCGCATGCCGTGCGGTCCGTGCGGAAAGCGCCCAGCAGCTCCTTGGGGATGGCGTAATGGTCCAGGAGGTAATCGAACCATTCGCGACCGCTGCTCTCCAGGCCGGGCGATCCGCACAGCGAGCGCGCGATGAAATAGTCCACCACGTAGTGCTTGCCGCACGGACCCTCGCGCACCGCCTGCGCCTCGGCGTGCAGCCGGTTGAAGTCCTGCTGCTCCAGCAAGGTGAGGAAGCGGTTCACGGGAATGATGGACTGCCCGTGGGCGAGCGATGCGCACACGAGCGCGATCGCGAAGAGGAGATGGCGGCGGGGCCTCATGGCTTCTTCACGGTGGCGGGATCCACCGCGCTGGGTTCCGGCGTGGACGATTGAGCCGTGGTATCGCCAGCCGCTGCGGCGGGAGCAGGCGCTGTGGCGGCGCCCGCGGTGATGGCGTTCATGAAGGCCGCGTCGGAGCGCGTGTCGCGACGCGCGTCGAGCAGGTAGGTGTTGGTGGGGTGCAGGTACAGCGGCGTGTCGGTGATGCCGATGTCGGTGTGCTGCTGGATGGTGAGGGCCATGAGCACGGTGCCCAGCGCGCCGAAGAAGATGCCGGGCGAAGTGGAGCGCAGGCTGAAGGAGCGCTCGCCGAGGCTGGCCTTCGCCGTGCTCTCGCCCTCCTTGATGCGGCCCACGATGAAGATGGCCCCGGCGATGGCCATGATCATGCCCGTGAGGAAGCCGAGGTACTTGGTGGTGATGCGCGACACCGCCAGGATGCCGCCCTGCTCGTAGCGCTGCGCGATGGCCTCGTGCTCCATGGCCACCAGCGCGCGCCACTTCACCAGGCTCGCGTACTCGCCGCTGGTGAGCGCGCTATCGCCGGGCTGCGCGCTCCAGAGCGCGCTCAGGTCCGCGCGCTCGCGCGCCATGATGCCATCGCTCACATCCTTCACCTGCCAGTAGCTCGCGCCCACGAAGAGCACGATGAGCAGCACGGGCAGCAGGAGGAAGACGGCTTGCAGCCACTTGGGCAGGAGTCGGTCATTCATGCATCAACGGTCTTTGAAGGCCTGTGGGGAATGGATCGATGGATCGGCGAGGTCGAGCTCCAGCCGCACCGGCTCGTGGCCCGGCACCAGCACCTCCACGCCCACGGTGAAGGAGCCGTACACCACCATGGGCACGCGCACCTGGCCGTTCTCCGGGTTCAGCATGCGAACCATGGGATCGAAGCTGTCGTGCAGATGCAACCGGACCGGGGCGGTCAACGGTTCCGCATCAGACATGCTGCTCACGCATAAGGTGAAACGGAAGAGGTCGGGCGTGATCTCCCGCACCGTGTTGCCCGATACATAGACCTTGTAACCATCGCGCTCGCTCTGCCCGCCCCATTTCCCTTTCTGCGGGTCGTCGTTGCTGGCATCGGTGGTGCGAGCCGCGGTCGCCGCGCGCACGTTCGCTGGCGCGGGCGCTGGAACAGACGGCATGCCGCGCTTGAGGAGCGCGATGGCCTCGGCCGCGAGCTTGGCCGGATTCACCTGGTCCGGGAGCCCTACGGCGCTGAGCTCGGGCTGCAGCAATTCCGCGGCTTTCTGCACTTCGCCCAGTTTCTGCATGGCGAGGAAGTGGTTCTGATCATTGAAATCGCCCGGCCCGTAGAGCTTCAAGTGGTGCTCCACCACCAGCCAGGTGAACACCACGAACACCAGCACCGGGAAGCCCACGATGAACCAGAGCAGCAGGTCGGGCACCGGCGGCTTCCACGTGGCGCACACGATGCCCGCGATGGCGTACACCAGCAGGATGAAGAGCGCGATGATGCCCAAGGGGCTGCGCGCCAGGGAAGGCGCCACTTGGAAGAGCCCCGAACCGGTGTTGCTCGCGGGCGTGGCGGAGGCGGGTGCGGCATCGGCGCTCATGGCATCGGGTTTCGCATGCCGAAGGTGAGGGTGCCGCACCAGCCCTCCAAGAAAGGAGGGGGGTCATTAATGACCCCCCTCCTTTCTTGGCCATACCAATCCAATTTCTCATACTGCGCCGAACGGTTCGGCATGGATCAAGTCGGGACGCGCCGCGTCGGCGCCCAGCACCATGCGCATGCCGACCTGCTCCTGCGCGTAACCGCGCTCCGCAAGGTGCGCCAGCGCGGGGCTGCCTACGGGCAGGAGCAGATGCGCCTGGTGCGGCAGCAGCCAGCGCTGCAGCTCCAGTCCGGCATGCGGCGCATCGGCCACGATGAGCCCCTCGCCCAGCAAGGGCATCGCGAAGCCGCGCACCACATTGCCTTCCACATGCACATGGGCCAGGTATTCGTGCTCGAGCAGCAGACCGGTGCGCAACATGCCGTTGGCGCGGCGGTCCAGGTGCAGCACGCCCAGCCGGTGGCGCGGCTCCAGGGGCACCACCTCGGCGTGCGAGGCCTGCACGAAACGGCCGCCCTGCACGCGCAGCTGCGATTCGCGCACCGTGAAGCCGCGCGCATGCCACAAGGACACCTCAGCGGTACGCGCCACCACTTGGATGCGCTCCGCACCGTCCACTTGCAGGTGCGCGATCAGCGCATCGATCAGCGCCGCGCGCAGCACCGCATCGTCCGCTTCGGCGTGCAGCAGCACGATGCGCGCGTCGGCGCCGAAGCGCAAGGCGCCCGCGCAGCCGTGCACCGCGCCCTGCTCGTGCGCGTGCAGCAGCAGGGCGTAGGGCGTGCCTGCCAGCCAGTTCAAGCGGGGCCATGCGGCGCGCAGCGCCAACGGCCAATGCACGCGCGCGTGCATGGGCAAGGGAGCGATGGTCATGCGCACGGGTGTTGCGCGTGCAGGTGCAGCAAGGTGATCGCCGGGTCCACATCGGGAAGGCGGCCCATCACGCGGCTCAGGTACTCCACGCCGCCAATGGCCATGCGCTCCGGCTGGCGCGGGTCGCGCACCGCATCCACCACCAGATCGCCCAGCACAGGGTGATGCAAGGGGAAGGAGAAGAGGAAATGCCAGTGCTGCCTGCGGTCCATGTAGGAGAGGAAATAGCTGTAGAACGTGTTGCGGGGCCAGATGGCGGTCGCGCGTTCAAGGGCTTGCGCCAGCTGCGGCAGGGTGGGGTGTTGCGCGCGCACCAGATTGGCCAGCGCGGCGGGGTCGAAGGGCGTGCCCGCATGGTCAACGGTGCGCTGGTACCAGGTGATGTAGTCGCGCTCGTAGGCCGAGGCGATCTGCTGAGCAGGGGTGTTCGGTGCGTTCATGGTGCGGTGGGTTCTCACGCCCCCGACCCCGGTCCCTTGCGGGATCCGGGGCGGGAAGCATCGAGGAAGGACGGCTTCGCGGCGTGCGGCTCAAGCGGCCTTGCTCACCGCGCTGTCGCTGGCGGGGCCGGCACCGGCGCTGCCGATGGCCTCCACGCGGAAGTAGTACACATGGTCGCTGGTGAGGCCCTCGGCCACGTGGAAATTCTTGCTGGTCTGCGTGAGCAGCGTCCAGCCCCCCTCCACGTTCGGGTCGCCGGCATTCATGTACAGCGCGTACATCAAGCGGTCCTTCACGCGGTCCCAGCGCAGGTCCACCTCACCGCCCAGCACGCCGCGCTTGGCGCGCAGGTTCTGCGGCGCTGTGGGCATGCCCACGGGCGTGTTGGCGGGGCGCACCGAGAAG